>JAAZLF010000510.1 GCA_012799425.1 Actinomycetales bacterium
AGGTCACTCACCGGGCAGCGGCGGGAGGACGTCGGGGTTCTCCTCGAGCCACTTCGCCACGGCCTCGGCCTCCTGGCCCTCCTCGAACTGGTTGACGACCATGTCCTCGAGGGAGCCGAACTCCTCATCGCTCATCGTCGCGTCGGCGATCCACTCCGCGATGTCCGGGAAGTCCTCCCCGAAGCCCTCGCGACCCAGGTGGTGAAGCGCCTCGGGCTCACCGAAGTGGCCCTCGGGATCCTCGAGCGCCTTCATCGAGTAGGCGGGCATCGCCCAGAACGGGGACCAGAGGGTGACGACGATGTCCTCTTCCGCATCGATCGCGTTCTCCAGCTCGGTGATCATCGCCGGGGTGGAGGAGGTGATCAGCTCGTAGTCGTCGAGCCCGTAACCGGGGATCACGCTGTCCTGGGTGGCCTCGGTGAGACCGGCGCCGGGCTCGATGCCCACGATCCGGCCGCCGAAGCGGTCCGCCTGGCCCGCCAGCTCGTCGATCGAGGTGATGTCGACGTACTCGGGCACGGCGAGGTTCAGCACCGCGCCCTCGTAGTAGGGAATCAGATCCTCGATGGAGTCGCCGTACTCCTCCATGTACGAGGCGTGGGTGACCTCGGGCCACGCCGAGGGGAACATGTCCACATCACCCTGGGCGAGCCCCGCGTACAGCACGCCGGCCTCGGTGATGGGCTCGTGCTCGACCGTGTAGCCCATGGCCTCGAAGCGGTTGGCGAGCAGGTAGGCGGTCGACAGCCCATCGGTCCAGGACGGGATGTAGCCCAGGGTGATGGTGCCGCCGCCTTCACCCCCGCCGCCGTTCCCGCCGTCGTCGGAGCCGCAGGCCGCCAGGCCCAGGCCGAGCAGACCGGCGCCGCCGCCCAGCAGGGCGGCGCGGCGGGACACCGGCCGACGAGCGGCGGGTCGGGGGCTGAAGGGATTGCGTCGGTTCGTCATGATCAGGCTCCTTCTGTGGTGATCAGTGGTGGTCTGTGCGGGACGCTGTCAGAGCGCAGCGGCCCCGCTCGCGCCGGCACGCTGCGCGAGCGACTTCTGCACGAGTGCGATCAGCGATCCCGAGTACTCGCCGGGATTGCCGAGGGCTGCGGTGAGGCGGTCCAGGTAGACGGCCAGCACCACGACGCCGAGACCGGCCTCTACGCCCAGCGCCAGGTTCTGCGTGGAGATCGCCTGGACGACCTCCTTGCCCAGGCCGTCGGCGCCGACCATGCCGGCGACGACCGCCATGGACAGCGAGAGCATGATGACCTGGTTGATGCCGGCCATGATGGTCGGCACGGCCAGCGGGAGCTGGATGCCGGTGAGGATCTGTCCGCGGGTCGCGCCGAAGGCCTCGCCGGCCTCGACGGTCTCGGAGTCGACCTGGCGGATGCCCAGCTCGGTCATGCGCACCCCCGGGGGGAGCGCGAAGATGATGGTCGCGAAGACTCCGGGGACGACCCCGATGGAGAAGAAGGTGACCGCCGGGATCAGGTACACGAAGGCCGGCATGGTCTGCATGAAGTCCATGACGGGCTTCACCAGCGAGCTCACTGTGCTGCTGAGCGCGGCCAGCACTCCCACCGGCACCGCGATCAGCACCGCGAACAGGGTCGCGATCAGCACCAGCGCCATGGTCTGCATCATGGTCTCCCACTGATCCATGGACAGGACCAGGAGGAAGCCGATCAGGGTGGCGAGGCCGAGCTTCCAGGAACGCAGGGTCAATGCGATCAGTGCGAACAGCGGGATCGCGACCAGCGCGGGCACCATCAGCAGAGCATCGGTGAGCGTGCCGATCAGGAAGTCCATGATCGCGCGGAAGGCATCGAACAGCCAGGAGACGTTCTCCTTCAGCCAGTCGAAGCCGGTGTCGATCCAGTCGCCGAGCGGGAGGCGGGGGATGAGGCTGTCGTCCTGCGGGGTCATCGCGCACCTGCCTGTGCATCATCGAGATCCGGATCGGGAGCGGGCACGGCTCCGGGCGGTGGCCCGCTGCCGCCGTTGCCGACCCCCGCCGCGGTCAGCAGCGTGACGCGAGGGACGACGCCGGAGAAGCGGCCCTTGTCATCGACCACGACCAGCGGGCTCAGGTGCTCTGCGGAGAGGGCGAAGAGCTCGGCGATCGGGGTGTCCTCCGAGACGACGGGCATCTCGTGGACCGTGGACCAGGGCAGGTCCTCGCGTCCGGCGCTGACCGCGGCGGCGACGTCGTCCTCCCAGAGCACACCGTGCGGGGTGCGGTCGCGATGCAGCACCACGAGCCAGGAGTTCTGCGTGGCCCGCAGCATGCGGTGCGCGGTGCGTGGGCCCTGTCCGTCGCCGAGGACCTCATGGGGCTTCTCCATGATCGCGCCGGCGGTGAGCACGCGCGAGCGGTCGACGTCCTGGATGAAGCGGGCGACGTAGTCGTTGGCCGGCTCGTTGAGGATCTCGTCCGAGGTGCCCACCTGCTCGATCCGGCCGTCCCGCATCATCGCGATGCGGTCGCCCAGGCGCATGGCCTCGTTGAGGTCATGGGTGATGAACAGGACGGTCTTGTCCAGACGCTGCTGCAGATCCACGAGCTGGTCCTGCATATCGCGACGGATCAGCGGATCCAGGGCGCTGAACGCCTCGTCCATCAGCAGCACGTCCGTGCCTGCGGCGAGAGCACGGGCCAGGCCCACTCGCTGCTGCATGCCGCCGGAGAGGTTGTCGGGGCGGTAGCCGCCCCAACCCTTCAGGCCCACCATCTCGAGGGCGGCGGCCGCCTTCTGCTCGCGCTCGGCGCGGTTGACGCCGCTGACCTCGAGCCCGTAAGCGGCGTTCTCGCCGACAGTGCGGTGGGGGAGGAGGGCGAAGTGCTGGAAGACCATCGAGACACGGGTGCGCCGGACCTCGCGGATCTTCGCCGGGGACATCGCGGACAGGACGTCATCGCCGATCCGCAGCTCGCCGGCCGTGGCCGGCAGCAGACCGTTGACCATCCGGATCAGGGTGGACTTGCCCGAGCCGGACAGTCCCATGACCACGAAGATCTCCCCGGGGTCGACGCTGAAGCTCGCGTCGATCACGGCCGCGGTGAGCCCCTCATCGCGGAGCTCGGCGCGAGAGCGCCCCTGTCGGAGGGCTTCGACGCCCCGGGCGGGCCGGCGCCCGAAGACCTTGAACAGGCCGTCGGCGGTGATGACTGGTGGCACGCGGGCTCCTTCGTCGGCTGATAGAGACGGGTGTGGGCGGTGCTGCTCCGCAGATCAGGTGCCTGCGGGCGCGCCGGCCCGACATGTCATCTTGGCCCGGCGGCAGGGCTGCGGCAAACAGCGTTCCCCCAGGAACAGGCGATTTCCGGCGCCGGCGTCGACAGCCCCTGCCGGTTCGGACCACGCAGGTGGGAGCTCCGAAAACGCCATGTCCAGCGGTGACGCGCCCCGGCTCACGGAATGTCCGGCGACATGCGGACTGTCCGACAATCCGGAGATAACTTTTCGGTCTCGTGTGCGTTTCGCGACACCGCGGCGGCGTGGCCGGTCCCGGCAGGGTGTTCAGGTGCGCGAGGGCAGAGTCTCGGCGAGGAAGCCGACGGTCAGCTGCCAGGCCGCCTCGGCGGCGTCGGCGTGATGCAGCCCGGGGTGGGGGTTGTCGAAGGCATGGCCCGCGCCCTCGTGCAGCACGAAGCGCACCTGCTGCCGGGTGCCGCGTGCGGTGACCGCCTCGCGGATCTGCTCGACCTGCTCGGCGGGGATGAAGGCATCCGCTGTGCCGAAGTGGTGCAGGCTCGGCACCTCGACCTGCGCGGCCCGGTCCAGCAGCGTCGGCAGCGCGGAGCCGTAGTAGCTCACCAGCACCGAGGGCGGGCGACTCTCCTCGGCTGCCGAGGCGGCCGCTGCGAACGCCAGGCCGCCCCCGTAGCAGAAGCCCACCAGGCCCACGTGCTCCGACTCGACCGCACCGTGTGCGCGCAGGGCGCCGAGGGCGGCGATCGCATCGGCCTCCGCCCGCTCCCACGGGAGGCGCCCGGTCAGTTCCATGCCCTCGGCGAGCCAGGAGTCGAGGTCCTCCCAGTCCTCCACGCCCACCAGAGGCGGGTCCAGGCGGGCGAACAGCTGCGGGGCGAGCACCGCGTAACCGAGCGCGGCCAGGTCGGCGCACCGCTGCTGGACGTAGTCGGACAGGCCGAAGATCTCCTGCAGCACCACGAGACCGGGGACCGGCTCCTCGAGGTTCTCGGGCAGCCAGAGCAGGCCGGGCAGCTCACCGGCGTCGGTCGGGATCGGAAGCGTCGTCGCACTCACGCCGCGACCATACCGCGAACCGAACCGAACCGATCCGAAGCGACCCGTTCCGGTCCGGCCGGTCAGGAGAACAGCGCGAGCGCGTACACCCCGAACAGCAGCAGGTGCACCGCGCCGTGGATCG
>JAAZLF010000511.1 GCA_012799425.1 Actinomycetales bacterium
CCCGCACCTATGACGACACCGAGCCGCATCCGCTGACCCTCGAGATCGAGGAGGTCGCCGGGCGGGAGGCATGGGTCGGGGAGGCCGCCGCACGCGTGCGCGACCAAGGGCACGTCTTCCACGCCGAGGTCTTCGTCGTCCCGCACGAGGGTGTCGAGCCGACCGTCGCGCAGATCGCGGAGCTGCGCGATCGGATCCATGAGCTCGACTGGAAGGTCCACGACGTCGTCGTCTCCCCGCTGCCGGAGCTGCCCCGGATGCAGACCTTTCGGTCGACACTGCGGACATGAGCCGCGAGCACCCATAGCGTGGAGTGACACCCGAGATCACCACCGGAAGGCGGGATCATGAGAGCAGTGACCTGGCAGGGCACCGAACGCGTGAGCGTCGAGACCGTGCCCGACCCCATCCTCCGCGAGCCCACCGACGCGATCATCCGCGTCACCTCCACCGCGATCTGCGGCTCGGACCTCCACCTGTACGAGGTGCTGGGACCGTTCATGACCGCCGGCGACATCATCGGTCATGAACCGATGGGCATCGTCGAGGAGGTCGGCGCGGAGGTCACCCACGTGCGTCCCGGCGATCGCGTGGTCGTCCCCTTCACCATCTCCTGCGGGCGCTGCGCCATGTGCTCCCAGTCGCTGCCCTCGCAGTGCGAGACCACACAGGTCCGCGAGCATGGCTCCGGTGCCGCGCTGCTGGGCTATTCGAAGCTCTACGGCCAGGTCCCCGGCGGGCAGGCGGAGCATCTGCGGGTGCCGCATGCCGACTACGGGCTGATGAAGGTCGGCACCGAGCTGCCGGATGAGAGCTACCTCTTCCTCAGCGACATCCTGCCCACCGCCTGGCAGGCCGTGCAGTACGCGGGAGTGCCCGCCCACCGCACCCTTGCCGTGATCGGGCTGGGGCCCGTCGGCCAGCTCTGCGCGAGGATCGGGCGCCACCTGGGTGCGAGGGTCTTCGGCATCGACCCTGTCCCCGAGCGCCGCGCGATGGCCGAGCGGCACGGTGTCGAGGTGCTCGACCTCGCCGAGGACGCCGTCGACCAGATCCGTGAGCGCACCCAGGGGCGCGGCCCCGATGCCGTCATCGACGCCGTCGGGATGGAAGCGCAGGGCAGCCCGGTCGCGGGTCTCGCCCAGACCATCGCGGGCAAGCTTCCCGATGCCGTCGCCCGGCCCTTCATGGAGCATGCCGGGGTGGACCGGCTCGCCGCCCTGCACACCGCCATCGACCTCGTCCGGCGCGGAGGCACCGTCTCTCTGTCCGGTGTCTACGGCGGCGCGGCGAGCCCGATGCCGCTGCTGACGATGTTCGACAAGCAGCTCCAGCTGCGGATGGGCCAGTGCAACGTGCGCGCCTGGACCGACGACCTGCTGCCGCTGGTCGAGGACCCCTCCGACCCGCTCGGCGTCGGAGACCTCGTCACCCACCGTCTGCCGCTCGAGGAGGCCGCGGTCGGCTACGACCTGTTCCAGAAGAAGCACGACGGCTGCATCAAGGTCGTGCTCGACCCGACGATCGCCCGGACGCCCGCGCAGCTCCCCTGATCCCGCGCGGGCCTTCCGCCGACCCCGTGACCCCGTTCCACCCACCGAGGAGGACCCCATGGCCGACCAGCTCACCTTCACCGACCCCGTCACCCGTTTCCCCGACATCACCCCGCCGAGGCAGCACCAGCCCGAGCCGGGCCTGGACGCGGAGCTGATCCCCGGCACCGACCGGGGCGAGGAGTCCTACCGCGGCACCGGCCGCCTGGAGGGCCGCAGAGCCCTGATCACCGGTGCCGACTCCGGCATCGGCGCGGCGGTCGCGATCGCCTTCGCACGAGAGGGCGCGGACGTCGCGCTGAACTACCTCCCGCAGGAAGAGGAGGACGCCCGGCACATCGCCGGGCTGATCCGCGCGGAGGGCCGCACGGTCGTGCTGCTGCCCGGCGACCTCGCGGACGCCGATTTCTGCCGCAGCCTGGTCGAGGACGCGGTCGAGGGTCTCGGGGGCCTGGACGCCCTGGTGAACAACGCCGGCCGACAGATCGCGGTCGAGAGCCTCGAGGAGATCGACGACCAGCAGTGGACCGAGACCTTCGAGGTGAACATCCACGCGATGTTCCGCATCACCCAGGCCGCGCTCGCGCACCTGCCGGCCGGATCCACGATCGTCAACACGACCTCGATCCAGGCGTACGAGCCCTCGCCCACCCTCGTGGACTACGCCTCGACCAAGGCCGCCATCAACAACTTCACCAAGGGTCTGGCCCAGCAGGTCGCCTCGCGCGGGATCCGCGTCAACGCGGTCGCGCCCGGGCCGATCTGGACCCCTCTGCAGGTCTCCGACGGCCAGCCCAAGGAGGCCCTGCCCGAGTTCGGGAAGTCCACCCCGCTGGGCCGTGCGGGCCAGCCCACGGAGCTCGCACCCGCGTACGTCTTCCTCACCTCCCCGGAGTCGAGCTACGTGCTCGGCGAGACCCTCGCGGTCACGGGCGGGAGCCCCACGCCGTGAGCCGACACGACAGCGCACTGCTGCTGATCGATCTGCAGGAGGCGTTCTTCGAGGAGCCCGCGCTCGCCGCGATGCGCGATGAGGTGGTCGGCGCGGCGCGGGCGCTCGCCGAGGCCGCGCGCCGCGCCGAGGTGCCGATCTTCCTGATCAGCACCGAGCACAGCCGGGACCGCTCCACCTGGACCCTCAGCATGCTCGATGACGATCAGGGGTACCTCTTCCACGGCGATGCCGGCACTGCGGTGGTCTCCGATCTCGACGCCGAGGGCATGACGCGGATCGAGAAGACCCGCGACAGCGCCTGGTTCGGCACGGACCTGCTGCTGCGCCTGCGCAACCTCGGCGTCGAGCAGGTGGTGATGGCCGGGGTCTCCACCCACGCCTGCATCGCCCAGACGGCCCGCGACGCGTACGCCAACAACGTGCGCGCCACGATCGTCACCGATGCGGTGGCCGACGAGCGCGAGGACCACAAGGACATGATCCTCGAGCAGCTCGCCGGCGACCGTCAGGCGGAGCTGGCGACCCTCGCGGAGGTCAGGGAGCGGTGGACTCCGACTCGGGGGTGACCAGGAAGGCCTCGACCTGCTTGGCCAGGTCCTGCAGCGGGGCGTCGTCATGACCGCCGTGCTGCAGGGGCCGCACGGTCTTCTCGCGGACCGCGAGGTTCAGGACCACGGCCAGCAGCGCGCGTCCCGCGAACGCGGGGTCGGTGTCCTCCCGCAGCAGACCCTTCTGCGCGAGGGTCGAGAAGCATGTCTCCAGCATGTGCTCGTGGACGCGGCGCAGCCGTGCGAGCCGGTAACGGCCGGGGTGGTCCTCGCTGACGCTCTCGGCCTCGAGGGTCGCCAGCAGGCGGACCGGGAGCGAGGCGGGATGCCAGATCGCTGCGAGGCCCCGCATCAGGACCTCACGGCTGCCGTCGATCTCGTGGATCCGATCGAGCGCCGCCTGCGCGTGCTCCTCCATGCGATCGATGACGCCGTCGAGCAGGACGTCCTTCGCTCCGAAGTGGTGCAGCATCCCGGAATGGGACATGCCGATGTGCTGGGAGATGTCCCGCAGGCTCGAGCCGTGGTAGCCGTGCTCGGCGAACATCTCGGCCGCGCCGTCGAGGATCTCCTCGCTGCGC
Source organism: Actinomycetales bacterium (assembly GCA_012799425.1). Classification (GTDB taxonomy): domain Bacteria; phylum Actinomycetota; class Actinomycetes; order Actinomycetales; family Dermabacteraceae; genus Brachybacterium. The sequence goes on from JAAZLF010000511.1 coordinate 3,638, forward strand.
CCGGCTCGCGGCGTCGGAGCGACGGGGTCGGGCTGGCTGGACTGATCGGCTGCCGGGATCCTTCCCGCATCGGCGGGGGCGTCCACGGACGGTTCGGTGAGCGGCGTCC
>JAAZLF010000512.1 GCA_012799425.1 Actinomycetales bacterium
CGATCGCCGACGTCGCCCACGAGGTCGGTGTCCCGCTGATCGTCGACAACACCGTCGCGACCCCGTTCCTGCTGCGTCCGCTCGAGCACGGCGCGGACATCGTGGTGCACTCGGCCACCAAGTTCCTGGGCGGCCACGGCACCTCGATCGCCGGCGTGATCGTGGACGGCGACAGCTTCGACTTCGCCGCCCATGCCGAGAAGTTCCCCCAGTTCAACGAGCCGGACGAGTCCTACAACGGCCTGGTCTTCGCGGGCCTGCCCGCCGCCTTCGCGACCCGTGCCCGCACGAACCTGCTGCGCGACCTGGGCCCGGCGGTCTCCCCGTTCAACGCCTTCCTCATCGGGCAGGGGCTGGAGACCCTGCCGCTGCGCATGGAGCGTCACCTGGAGAACACCCGCAAGGTCGCCGACTTCCTCGAGGCCGATGAGCGCGTCGCCTCGGTGACCTGGGCGTCGCTGGACTCCTCCCCGTACAAGGCGACCGCCGACAGGTACCTCCCGCGCGGGGCGGGCAGCGTGCTCGGCTTCATCCTGCCGGGCGGTCTCGAGGCCGGCCGTCGCTTCGTGGACGCGCTGACCCTCCACTCCCACGTGGCGAACATCGGCGACGTGCGCAGCCTCGTCATCCACCCGGCCTCGACCACCCACTCGCAGCTGACCGAGGAGGAGCAGCGGGCCGCAGGCGCCGAGCCGGGCTTCGTGCGCCTCAGCGTCGGCATCGAGCACATCGACGACATCCTCGCCGACATCGAGCAGGGACTGGCCGCCGCCGGCGCCTGACCCCGAAGCTCGCGGGACCGTGCGGCAGGCATCGGAGCGCACGTGCAGGCGAGGGTGGATACCCTGGTCGGCATGACTTCCGAGCCTGCCGCACTTCCCTCCTCCCCGCTGGACCAGTGGCCGCCGCGCTGGACGCCCGGCGCCGTGATCTTCGACTGCGACGGACTGCTGGTGGACACCGAGGGGCAGTGGGTCGCGCTGCAGGACTCCTACCTCTCCCAGCACGGCGTGAGCCTGGATGCCGCGACCCGTCGGGCGATCACCGGCCGCGCCGTCGAGGTGGTCGTGATGACCATCGCCGAGGCCGTCGGCAAGCAGCCCCAGCTGGTCGGCGACGAGCTGGTGGCCGCGCACCGCGAGCACATCGGTGAGCGTCTCACCCCGCTGCCCGGCGCGCTCGAGGCCCTGCGCGCCATGGCCGCGGTGCGGCCCGTCGCGGTGGCCTCGAACTCCCCGCGCGACATGCTCGACCTCAAGCTCGCAGAGCTCGGGATCGCCGACGTGATCGACGCGTCGATCGCGATCGAGGACGTCCAGGCACCCAAACCCGCTCCCGATATGTACCTCGCCGCGGCCCGCGCCCTGGGCGCCGAGCCCGCCGACTGCCTCGGCTTCGAGGACTCCGAGACCGGGGCGGAGGCCGCGCTCGCGGCCGGCCTGCAGCTGATCGCCATTCCCTCCATCCCCGGCCAGGACCCGCGCTCGCCGCGCCGGCTGACGTCGATGGCCGATCCCGTGCTCACCGAGTGGATCGCCGGCTGGGAGGTGCGCCGATGACGGCCGCCGGGATCCCGGCGAGCTTCGCCGAGGCCTTCGGCGAGTGGACCCCGCGCGCCGTCGTCTTCGACTGCGACGGCCTGCTGCTGGACACCGAGTCGGTGTGGCAGCGCACCGAGGACCGCGTCGTGGCCGCGCACGGCGCCCAGCTGCGCGAGGGCGATGCGGCGGTGCTGCACGGCGCCACCATCGAGATCGCCGCGGAGCTGATCGCCCGCCGCTCCGGGCACGACGAGCAGGAGATCCTCGCCGATCTGCACCGCGTGTTCGACGCCGAGCTCGGCACGGGCATGCGCACCATGCCCGGCGCCGCCGAGATCCTCTCCCTGGCGGGGGAGAGGGTGCCGCTGGGCTGCGCCTCGAACTCCTGGCTGGAATCCCTCGAGGACAAGCTGACCCGCGGAGGCATGCGGGAGCACTTCACGGTGCTCGAGGCCTCCGACACGGTCGCGCGTCCCAAGCCCGCCCCGGACATGTACGCCGCGGCGGCCCGTGCGCTCGGCGCCGAGCCCTCCGAGGTGCTCGCCTTCGAGGACTCCGGCACCGGGGCGCAGTCCGCCCGCGAGGCGGGGCTGCGGCTGATCGCCGTCCCCACCGCCGGGTTCACCGCTCCGCCGGCCGATCTGGCCCTGTCCTCCCTCACGGATCCCGAGCTCGCCGACTGGATCACCACCTGGTGATCCACCGACCCGGATGTCCACGCATGTCACCCGAGTTGGCCCTGCGGCGCCGATCCGGTGTTCACTGGACCCCATGAGCACATCGTCCGACCCGTCCGCGCCCCTGACCGCCCGCGCCCACGGCTCCGCCCTGCGCGGCCGCGGCTGGCTGAACACGGGAGGGGCAGAGCTCGACCTCGAGTCGCTGCGCGGGAAGATCGTCCTGCTGGACTTCTGGACCTTCTGCTGCGTGAACTGCCTCCACGTCCTGGACGAGCTGCGGCCGCTCGAGGAGAAGTGGGAGAACGAGCTGGTGGTGATCGGCGTCCACTCGCCGAAGTTCGAGTTCGAGAAGGACCCCGAGGCGCTCGCCGCGAATATCGAGCGGTACGAGGTCAACCACCCGGTGATCGACGACCCGGAGCTGGAGACCTGGACCGAGTACGGCGCCCGTGCCTGGCCCACTCTGATGGTGCTGGACACCCACGGCCGCATCGCCGGAAACCTCTCCGGCGAGGGCCACGCGGCCAACATCGACCGGCTCGTCGAGCAGCTGGTCGCCGAGGGCGAGGCTGACGGCTCCCTGCGCCGCGGTCCCGCACCGACCGTGCTCACCGAGCGCACGCCCCAGACCCTCCGCTTCCCCTCGAAGCTCTCCGTCCTGCCGGACGGCCGCCTGGTCGTCTCCGACGCCGGGCAGCACCGCCTCGTGGTCTTCCAGAACGACGGGCTGACCGTCGACTCCCTCATCGGCACCGGAGCCCGCGGCCACGCCGACGGCGACGAGGAGACCGCACAGTTCGCCGAGCCCAACGGCGTCCTCGCCCTGCCCGAGCAGATCGCGGCCGAGGTGGGATACGACCTGCTGGTCGCCGACACCGCCAACCACCGCCTGCGCGGTGTGAAGGTGGGCCAGGACCGCCTGCTGCGCTCCCGCACCGCGACCGAGATCACGACGGTGGCGGGCACCGGCGCGCAGTGGATGCAGGGCGAGCCCCTGCCCCGCGGTGAGGGCGACGCCCGCACCTACTCCCTCTCCACGCCGTGGGATCTGACCTGGTCGCACGTGCTGAACCGCGCCGTGATCGCGATGGCCGGAGTCCACCAGCTGTGGACCTTCGACCCCGTCACCGGGGCACTGATGGTGCTCGCCGGCACCACCCAGGAGGGTCTGGTCGACGGCCCGGCCGTCACCTCGTGGTGGGCGCAGCCCTCGGGCCTGGACGAGCTGCCCGACGGCCGCATCGTCATCGCGGACTCCGAGACCTCCGCGATCCGTGTGCTCGACCCGCAGACCATGCTCGTGACCACCCTGGTGGGGGAGGGCCTGTTCGACTTCGGGCACGTGGACGGCCCCGCCGAGATCGCCCGGCTCCAGCACCCGCTGGGCGTGACCGCGCTGCCCGACGGCCGCATCGCCGTCTGCGACACCTATAACGGCGCGATCCGCATCGTCGAGGAGGCCGCGGCCGAACCGGAGCAGCCCGCCACCGGAGGCATCACCGCCCTCGACGGCATGATCGGGCTGCCCGACCAGCCGGCCGCCCAGCCCGCCGGGGGAGCGGAGGCGAGCACCGGCGCCCCGGCGCACGTGGTCACCGTCGCGACCGATCTCAAGGAGCCCTCGGATGCGATCGTCGGCCCGCCCATCGACGGCATCGGCCAGCTGATCGTCGTCGAGTCCGGCACCCACCGCATCACCTGGGTGCCGGTCGCCAAGGCCGCCGAGCGGATGATCGACCGCGGCGCCCAGCGCTCCGAGCGCCCCGTCACCGAGGTGGGTCCCGGCCCGCTCACCGTGCGGGTGCTGTTCACCCCGCCGCCCGGGCACAAGCTCGACGACTCCCTCGGCCCCTCCACCCAGGTCACCATCTCGACCACCCCCACCTCGATGCTCACCTCCGGGAGCGGTGTCGACACCGCCCTGGACCGCACGCTCGAGCTGGACCCGGCCTATACCGAGGGCGTGCTGCACGTCAGCGCCCGCGCCGCCTCGTGCGACGCGGACCCGACCATCGAATTCCCGGCCTGCCACATGCATCAGCAGGACTGGGGAGTGCCGATCCGGGTCGTCGACGGCGGGCCGGACCACCTCGACCTCTCCCTGCTGGCCTGAGCCGGTGCCGGACACGGCCCGCGCCCTCCGCTATCCTCGGCCGCCGGAGCCCTGCTCCGGTGAGTCACCCTGCTCGGCCCGCCGAGCCCCGTCGTCGGAAGCTCTTTCGTGGATCTGATCACGCAATTCCCCCTGGGCGACGATCTCGCCGTGACCCTGCTGCTGCTCGGCGCGCTCGCGCTCGCGGCGCTCGTCGTCGGGGCGATCGTCCCCAGCCGCCTGCAGCGCGACGAGGACAGCGCCGATGTCGATGAGGGCCTCGGACGCCGCCTCGGTGCGCAGCTGCTCTCCTCCGGATCGCTCATGCTGTGGGTGGGCCTGCCGGTCGCTGTGCTGCTGTATCTCGCTCCCGGCACCACCGACGACAGGATCCTGCGCTCGGCGCTGCTGCTGGCCGGCATCGCGCTCGGCCCGCTCGCGGCCTGGAGGGGCATCGCCGTGCAGCTGGCCGTCCTCGGCCTGGCACAGAGCGCCGCGCGAG
>JAAZLF010000051.1 GCA_012799425.1 Actinomycetales bacterium
CAGTTCGGTCATGAAGGACTGACAGAAGCGCATGATCTCAATGTCGGAACGACCCTTCGGGTCAAAGTCCGAGCCTCCCTTACCGCCACCGATGGGCAGTCCGGTCAGGGAGTTCTTGAAGATCTGCTCGAAACCGAGGAACTTCACGATGCCGAGGTTCACCGAGGGGTGGAAGCGCAGGCCGCCCTTGTAGGGGCCGAGCGCCGAGTTGTACTCGACGCGGAAGCCGCGGTTGACCTGCACCACGCCCTGGTCGTCGACCCACGGGACGCGGAAGATGATCTGGCGCTCGGGCTCGCACAGGCGCATCAGGATGCTGTGGTCCTGGTACTCGGGGTGCCGGGACTGCACGACCTCGAGCGACTCGAACACCTCCCGGACCGCCTGATGGAACTCGGGTTCTCCGGGGTTGCGGTGGAGAACCTGGTCGTAGGTCGCCTGGAGCGTCGAGTCGAGCATCGCGGTCCTTTCAGGGGGCCCGGGGGTCCCCGGTTCACGGGGTCTCCGCGGGAGCGGAGGTCACGGCGCGCCCCAGAGTACGCGCCGGGCGGAGGAGAAGGCATCCCGCGTTCGGCGAGTGAACATGCAGGCCCCTGTTGTGCCGATACACAGGAGCTTTACCGCGGAAGGAGTTGTTACGCAGGTCACGCGACTGCGCCCGGGCCGCCGCTCCGGCACCTCGTTGCATGGATCCGCTCGGCAGCCTCCGTGCGACAGACCCATGCACCGTGGCCTCGCTCCCGCGTGCCGGGGCGCGGAGCACTGAGCCGGCCCCGGCGGGCAGGTCAGCTCGCGACGTCGAGCTCCCTCTGCACCCAGGCGGGGTCATCGGTGGTGATCGAGTCGGCGCCGCACGCGAGGGCGACGGAGAGCTGCTCGGGCCGGTTCACCGTCCACGGGTTCAGACGCAGCCCCGCCTCGTGCACGGCACGGGCCGCGGCGAGGCTGAGCCCGTCGATCGCAGGGCCGATCCCGTCGGCGCCGAGGGCGCGGGCGGTCGCGATCGACTCCTCGACGACCTGGCCGACCAGGTAGGAGACCGACGTGTCGGGGCTGCCGCGGCGGATCGCCTCGAGGGCCTCGGCGTGGAAGGAGATGACGGTGGAGGCTTTCGCCGGGGACCCCGCCGGCAGGTCGGCGAGGAGCGCGGCGACGGCTTCACCGGCGCCGGCGACCTTGACCTCGATGAACACCGGCACAGTGGTCATCTCCAGCAGCTCGGCGAGCGAAGGGACCTTCTCCCCCTCCTCGAGCAGCACGGTGTCGAGCTCGGCGCGGGTGAGCTCGCCGATCGCCCCCGTGCGCAGCGGCGAATCCGCCGCGGCGGTGCGGTCGATGGTCTCGTCGTGCATGACCACCACCTCGCCGTCCGCGCTGAGGTGCACATCGCACTCGAGCAGCTGGGCGCCGTCCTCGATCGCGCGCCGGAAGGCGAGCAGCGTGTTCTCGGGGGCGTGGGCAGAGGCTCCCCGATGACCCACGATCGCGGGACGCTGCGGCGAGGGAACGGCGGACTGCGAGGTCATGATTCTCCTGAACGGCAGAGGGAAGGGAAAACGGAGAGCTCCGGGCCCCAAGGATGGCTCACAGGCCCAGCTGATCGGCGACGACGCGGCGGGTGCGGGCAGGATCATCGGCGCCCACCCACGAGACCTGCAGGTCCGCGGCGAGGCGGATGTGCTCCTCCTCGCGCAGCGCCCACACCAGCGGGATGATGCCCGCCCGCCGGATGCGCTCCACGTCGCCCTCGCGCAGGAGCGAAGCCCGCACGGCCAGGGTCGCCGCACCGACCTCGGCAGCCTCCTCCAGCGCCTGATCGGTGAGCTCGCGGCACAGATGGCCCAGCGGCACCGACGGTGCCAGGCGGTGCACGATCCGCAGCGCCTCGGCCTGGAAGGAGATCACCCGGGCCGGGGCGCTCAGCCCCTCCATGACCGAGGCGTCGTAGCGCTCCCGGAGGAGCTCGGCCACGCGAGGGGCGGCCTCGACCGCCTTGATCTCGACGAGCACCGGGGCGTGCCGGGACGGGTCGTGGGGCAGGGCCGCGGCGAGGTCGAGGACCTCCGTCATGGTGGGGATGTGCTCGCCCTCGCCCACCAGGACCTGGTCGAGCTCGGCTCGGGTCAGCTCCGCGACGGCGCCGGTGCGCAGCGGCGAGTCCTCCTGCGCGGTGCGGTCCAGGGTCGCGTCATGGATGATCACGTCCTTCCCGTCGGCGCTCAGGTGCACATCGCACTCGAGCATGTCCGCTCCCGCCTCGAGCCCCCGGCGGAAGGCCTTCAACGTGTTCTCGGGCGCGAGGTCGGCGGCGCCGCGGTGGCCGACGATCAGGGGCATGGTGGTCACAGGCAGCTCCTCGGGCGTGCGGGGCGGCGGGTCAGGCGCCGACGCGCTGACCGAGGCGGGCGAAGGCCCAGGCGGGGTCGTCGACGGTGATCGTGTCGCAGCCCAGCTCGAGGGCACGGTCGAGCTCCTCCTCCGCGCGGGCGGTCCACAGGTTCAGGCGCGCGCCGAGCTCAGCGGCCCGCTCCACGTCCGCCAGGCGGGCGTCGGCGATCCGCACCCCCACGTGGGCGACCTCGAGGTCGCGGCACGAGTCCCACCATTCGGGAGAGGTCGCGGTGGTGGTGCGCATCAGCGGGATCTGCGGGGCCCGCTCGGCCGTGCGGCGCAGCGGCTCCTCATGGAAGGAGAGCATGCATGCCGGGGCGGTCGCGGGGTCCTGCCAGTCGGCCTCGTCGAAGCGCTCCTGGAGGAGGTCGATCACGAGGTCCACCGCGGCCGGCGCCTTGATCTCCACCAGCAGCGGCACCCGGGTGCCGTCCTCGCGCACGGCCGCATCGAGCACCTGGGCGAGCGTGGGGATGTGCTCGCCCTTGCCCACCAGCACGCGGTCGAGCTGTGCACGGGTGAGGTCGGCGACGGCGCCGGTGCGCAGCGGCGAGTCCTCCTGCGCGGTGCGGTCCAGGGTCGCGTCGTGGATGATCACGTCCTTCCCGTCGGCGCTCAGGTGCACATCGCACTCGAGCCACTGGGAGCCCTCGGCGACCCCGCGCCGGAAGGACAGGATCGTGTTCTCGGGCTCCACCGCGGCGGCTCCGCGGTGCCCGACGATCTCGGGCTGCTGAGTGGTCATGGTCTGGGATCTCCTCGGTACGGGCTCGCAGCCCTGGTCATTCCGTGGCCCGTCGGGGCCGGGGGCCGCGGCCCCGGGTGATGTGCACCCGGGGCCACGGTTCATGCTCTCGTGCGGCGTCGGTCAGTTCCAGCCCTCGAACTGGACCGCCTCGTAGTCCTCGCGGTTGTCGTCGAGCCGGTCCTGCAGCTCGACCGCGAGGGTCTCGAGCACCGTGGCGGGGTCGGCGTTGTCGCCGAAGACCTCGCCCATGGCCACACCGATCTCGGTGACCGAGGCCTGATCCCAGTTGGTGTAGTCCGCGGTGCGCGCGTTCTCCAGCTGATCCAGTGCGACGCCGTAGTTCGCGTTCGCGGCGACCTGCTCCTGCACCATCGAGGTCTCCTCGGAGCCCTTCACGATCGGGACGTAGCCGGTGCCCACGTGCCACTCGGCGGCCTGCTCGGGCTGGGCGAGGAAGCGGAACAGCTCGGCGCAGGCGTCCTGGCGGTCCTGCGAGTCGCTGCGCACGATGTGCAGGCCGGAGCCGCCGGTGGGGACCTGCTTCTGCTCGCCCTCGCGGGCGAGCATGTAGGCGGTGCCGATCTCGAACAGGCCCTCGGTGGCTGCGGTCTGGCCGGTCAGGGAGGCGGTCGAGCCGCGCCAGCCGGCCGTGAGGCCCGAGGCGAAGTCGGTGCCGGAGGCCTGGGCGAGGTAGCCGTAGCCGTCGTCGTGGATGAACTTCCGCATCCACTCCAGCCACTCCACGCCCTTCTCGTCGGCGATCGTGACCTCGAAGTTCTCGTTGGAGTTGGCGCCGCCGAAGCCCCAGATGTCGGCCTGGCCGTGCCAGGCGTCATCGGGTCCGAAGGCGATCGCGGACAGCGGGCGGCCGTCGACCTCGATCTTGGCGAGCTCGGGGGCGAACTCCGCGAGGTCCTCCCAGGTCTCCGGGCCCTCCTCGGGCAGGCCGGCCTCGATGTAGCGGGTCTTGTTGTAGTAGAACAGCGGCGTCGAGCGGGCGAAGGGGACCGTGTAGGTCTCACCGGCGGCCTTGCCCTCGGCCACGTAGTTGTCGAGGTAGACGTCGAGGTTCCACTCGTCGTCGAAATAGCCGTCCAGGGGTGCGAGCGCACCGGACTGATGGAACTGCAGCCACTGCATCTCGGGGAAGCAGACGATGTCCGGCACGGTGCGGGCCTGCAGGGAGGCGGTGAACTTCTGGTTGAGATCGGCGTAGCTGCCGACGGACTCGGCGATCGCGACGATCTCGTCCTGCGACTCGTTGAAATCGGCGAACAGCTTCGAGAGCACCTCGTAGTTGGTGCCGGTGAACGGTGCCCAGAACAGGATCGGGGTGCGGCCCTCGTACTCGGAGGGGACAGTGAGGTCGGCCTGGCTGAAGCCGTCGCGGACGCTGCCGTCGGCGCTGTCGCCGCCCCCGCCGGGGGCGCCGCAGGCAGCCAGTCCGGCGGCGCCGGCTCCCAGGCCCATGGCGGCCAGCAGTCGACGACGGGAGAAGGCGGAGGCAGTGCGGTTCATCTGGATCGCTCCTTGCGAAGGGTCCCGTCCGGGAAGGACGGAGGGTCATGGGGGTGGGAGGTGGGTCAGTGCGCGGCGCGGGGCCGCAGCCTCACTTCATGGCGCCGGCGGCGAGGCCGCCGATGATGCGCTTCTGAGCGAGGAAGAACAGGATCAGCATCGGCAGGGAGACGAACACGGCGCCGGCCATGATCACGCCCCAGTTGCTGTAGCCCTCCTGGCTGCGCAGGAAGAGCAGGCCGATGGGCAGGGTGCGCATGTCCGCGGTGGAGGTGACGATCAGCGGCCACACGTACTCGTTCCACTTGCCGACCATCACGATCAGCGTCGCGGTGAGGATCATCGGGCTGGACAGCGGCACCACGATGGTGAGCATCCGGCGGATGTGGCCGGCGCCGTCGATCTCCGCGGCCTGCAGGATGTCCTTGTCGATGGTGCGCATGTACTGGAACAGCAGGAACATCGCGAAGGCGCTGGCGATGCCGGGCAGGATCAGGCCGGCGTAGGTGTTCAGCCAGCCCAGGTTCGCCACGGTGATGTAGTTGACGATCAGGGTGACGTGGCCCGGCAGCATCAGCGAGCCGATGATCAGCACGAACGCGATCTTCTTGAACTTGAAGTCGACGAACACGAAGGCGTAGGCGCACAGGATCGCGAGAGAGATCTCGAGAGCCGTCCCCACCCCGGTGGTGATGATGGAGTTGAGGAAGAAGCGGTCGAACGGGGCGCTGTTCCATGCTGCGGTGAAGTTCTCGAAGGTGAACTCCTGCGGGATCCACTGCAGCGGCCAGGAGTAGATGTCCTGGTGGGGCTTCATCGCGGAGGAGAACAGCCAGAACAGCGGCACGAAGAAGACAGCGATGGTGGTGAGGACTCCTGCGATCAGCAGGCTGGTCTTCCACAGGGGGCGGCGGGGGCCGCGGTCGCGTCCCCTGTTCTGGGGCGCGGGGTCTGCGGCGCCGGCGAGGGCGTCCTTGTCGACGGTCAGAGTGCTCATGAGTCGTAGTTCACCTTCTTGTCGCCGTAGCGCACCTGCACGTACGTGATGATCAGGAGGATG
>JAAZLF010000052.1 GCA_012799425.1 Actinomycetales bacterium
AGGGGGCCCTGCGGTCAGGGTCAGCAGTCGCCCGCCGAGGGCGGAGCTACTAGGCGCGTGTTCGGCATCGGGGGTCATCGGACCACTCTCTTCCCGTCCGCGCGGAGGCTCGTCTCGCGGACCGTGGCTTCTCGATCTGGAGGGCTCGCCGCACCGACCGGGGCCGGGTGCAGGAGCTGTCCCGTCCATTGTCTCATCCAGTGGACGGTCCTCGCGCACACCGCCTCCGACGGCGTGGGAGGGGCTCAGCGAAGATCGCGACGAGCCAGAAGCCCCCGATGCATGAGCCAGACCAGGTAGGCGATCACCGCGAAGGCCGGCAGGCCCATCGCGATCTTCGCCGCGCCGAGGGCGGCGACCTGACCGGTCAGCAGCAGCGGGAGCTGCACCGCGATCTTCGCGGCATACAGCCCCATGAACAGCCATGTCGCCCGCGTGTACACGCGGCGGGCGTCCGCGTCGGCGGCCCAGTCCTGCACCCGCGCGTCCAGCAGTCCCACCAGGACGCCCACCAGAGGTCTGCGCGCTATCACCGAGATCAGCAGGATCAGCAGGGTCACGGCGTTGATCACGATGCCGGGCCAGTAGAAGTCCGAGCCCTCGCCGGAGCGGATCGCCAGCACTGCGCCGAGGGCCACGCCGAGCAGCCCGCCCAGCACGGTGGCGGGGCTCTGACGCTGCACGATGCGGGCGATCAGGAGCACGATCACCACCGCGACTGCGGCACCGCCCGCGAGCGTCACGGAGCGGGTGGCGACGAACAGCACCACGAACAGCAGGGTGGGCAGCACCGATTCCGCGATGCCCCGTCGGCCGCCGATCGCGTCGGAGACGGAGAACTCCTCCTCCTGGAGCACCGCACCGAGCCCGCTGCGCGGCGAGGACGTGGGAGGCTCCTGCGCGGCGGTGCCGTCTGCGCAGTGCGAGCCGTCCTCCCCGTGCACGGTCGACGTGCTGTCGGGGCGCGGCTGCTGGGGCTCGCGCTCGGGTCCGGCGGCGCTCATCCGACTTCCGTGATCTCGGGGCCCCGGGCGAGCGGGTCCAGCGGACCCGAGCTCATCGGGGTAAGACCGGGGCGCTCCCCCGGCAGATGGAGCGGGATCAGCTCCTGGGGCGCCATGGCCTCGGAGCCGCGCACCACCACGAGCCGGGAGATGAGGGTCTCGAAGCGTCGCGACTGCTCCGGATCCCCGAGCGCTTTGCCCGTGAGGATCGCGCGGACGAACCAGCGCGGACCATCGACGCCGATGAAGCGGGCGGGCCGGTATCCGGTGCGGCCGTCGGTCCGCTTGACGGGCAGACGGGTGATCAGCTCGGTGCCGAAGGCCCCGGGGCGGGTCTCGGCGGTGCCGCCCTGCTTGACGACGGAATCGCGCAGGGAGCCGCGCACGTCCTCCCACAGCCCGCGGGTCTTCGGGGCGGCGAAGGCCTGGACCTGCAGGGAGGAGCCGCCGATGACCAGGTTCGCGCCGGTCACCGCGCCGCTGCGCTGGTCCACCTCCATACGCAGCTCCATGCCGTCCACGGCGGGGACCCGCAGGCCGCCGAGATCGATGAAGTCCTCGTCAGGCGCCTCGCGCTCGTCGTAGGGGCCGTCCTCGAGGTGCTCGCCGCGCGGAGCGGCGGGCTCGTCTGCCCGGGTGTCGTCGGATCCGGTGGAGGTCTCCCCCGCCTCCTCCTGCTCTGCCGCATCGGCCGGCGTCGCGCCGACCTCGTGCTGCGGTGCGAGGTCCTCGACATCTTCGCGCTTCTTCTTCCGGGAGAACAGTCCCATGATCATCCCTCCGTGGTCGTGTCGACGGCAGTCGAGGAGCCTGCGGCCCCGAACCCGCCGCTGGAGCCGAAGCCGCCCTCGGAGCGCTCGGTCTCGTCGAGGTCGTCGACCTCCTGCAGCACCGGGGCGAGGAAGGGCACCACCACCAGCTGCGCGATGCGGTCGCCGACCCCGAGCGCGAACGGCTCGGTCGGGTCGGTGTTGTGCAGGGCGACCTTCACGGGGCCCCGATAGCCGGCGTCCACGATACCGGGGCCGTTCAGGACCGTGATCCCGTGACGGGCGGCGAGGCCGGATCGAGGGCAGACCATCCCCACCGTGCTCGGGGGCAGCGCGATGGCGAGGCCGGTGTCCACCAGGGCCCTGCCGCCGGGCGGGATGACGAGCTCCTCGGCGCTGGCGAGGTCCAGGCCGGCGTCGTCGGAGTGCGCCCGGTGCGGCAGGGGCGTCGCCCCGCTGCGACGGATCCGCAGCGTGGGAGCGCCGGCCACGGCGCGTCCCGCGCCCTCCGGGGTGATGTCAGCATGATCGACAGGCATGGGCACAGAGTATGCGGTTCCGGCCGCCGCGCATCCAGCGAGCGCCGAGGAGGCCGGGTGATCATCGTGACCGCGGGCGCTCAGGCACCACGTGAGACCATGAGGGCATGTCCGCCGCAGCCGATCACTCCGCCGACTCCGTCTCCGGGACCCCTCGCGATCCCCTCCCCGCCGGTGCGCCGCCCGAGGGTGCCGCACTGTTCCGCGAGCGCGTACTCCCGGGCATCGGATGGTGGATCGTGGCGGTGAGCGTGGGCGCGGCGCTGGGCCTCGTCCTGGTTCCCCTGCATCTCACCGTCTCCATCGTCGTCGCCGTCGTGTGCGTCATCGTGCTGCTGGTGCTGGTCTACCAGTACTCCCCCGTGCTCGAGGTCGCGGACGGTCGGTTCCGGCTGGGTCGCGCACGGATCGACGTGGCTCTGCTCGGCGAGGCGTCCGTGCTGCGGGACGAGGAGTGGACGCGCACCATCGGTCAGGACTTCGAGCCGCTGGCCCATCATTGCGTGCGCGGCTGGACCCGTTCCGGACTCCGTGTCGAGGTGCTCGACGACGAGGACCCGACCACGGCATGGGTCGCCTCGACCCGCCGCCCCGAGGACCTCGCCCTCGCGCTGCGCACCGCGAAGCAGCTGCAGCAGCGCACCGACGGCTGACACGCTCCCTGACTGTCTTGACCGGATTGGCCGGCTCGACCTCATCGACGACGGAACGGCACCGCCCCTGATCGGGTGCGGTGCCGTTCCTCTGCGGGATGCGTGCGGCGTCAGGCCGCGGCGCACTCCTTGCAGATGATGAGGGTGCCTTCGACATGGTCGATCTGGCTGCGGTGCTTCACCAGGAAGCAGCTCGCGCAGGTGAACTCATCCGCCTGACGGGGCAGGACCCGCACGGACAGCTCCTCGCCGGAGAGGTCCGCGCCGGGGAGCTCGTACGAATCCGCGGCCTCGGCCTCGTCCTCGTCGACGGTCGGGGTGGCGGCCTCGTTCCGCCGACCCTTCAGCTCCTCGATGGAGTCGTCGTTCGATTCTTCGTCGTTCTTGCGAGGGGCATCGTAATCAGTGGCCATCTACGGTCCGTTCCTGGTAGTCATCGAGGTCGTCCGACCTGGGGCGGCTGGGCAGTTCCGCGCCGTGAGCCCTCGCGGGCCACAACGGGTCGGCCCGGGTCTCAACGCTGAATGCGGCGGCATTATTGCAGAGGGACCTGCGACCCACAACACGATGCTCACAGGGACCCGCAACACGCCGCGCCCCCGCCCCGCAGGAGACGGCACCGACCGGTCCCGCACGATATGGTCACGGCCTAGACTTCTGCATGCAAGCGACCAGGCTCCGACGGAGAGGACGACGATGCGCGAGCTCGAACTCGACGGGATCCATGACGACGGGGAACATCTGCTCCTGGTCGACTCCGACGGCGAGCGGTACACGTTGCGCATCGACAAGGCGCTGCGCGCCGCGGTCCGCTCCGACCGCCCTGCGCTGAACATGATCCAGGCCGCCGACGCCGCCCCGGTCCGTCCCCGCGAGATCCAGGCCATGCTGCGTTCGGGCCGCAGCGCCGAGGACATCGCAGAGGCCTCCGAGATCCCGCTCGAGCACATCCGTCGCTATGAGGGCCCCGTCCTGGCCGAGCGCGAATGGACCGCTCAGCGAGCCCGCACCTTCCCCGTCGGCCGCGGCGGACCGACGCTGCAGGAGGTCGTCTCCGAGCGGCTCGCCGCCCGGGAGGCGACCGGGGAATCCGCCTGGGACGCCTGGCGCCGCCAGGACGGCACCTGGACCCTCGAGCTCACCTTCTCCGCCGGGGGCCGCACCCGCCAGGCCCACTGGGTGGCGGACACCTCCAACCGCACGGTCTCGCCGGTGGACGACGAGGCCCGATGGATCAGCGACGAGGACGCACCGCCCGAGCCGACCCGCGGTCGCGGCCGCCTCCAGGCCGTCAAGAGCGCCGTGTACGACCTCGAGGCCGATGGGTCCCTCGAGGGCGGGCCCGCCACGACGCCTCGCGCTCGCACGTGGCCGCCGCGCCGGCCCGTCGCCGAGGAGCACCCCTCGGTGATCGACGACGACGAGCTCGATGCGCTCAATGCGCGACGCGGGCTGCGCTCGGTGCCCCGCCCCGAGGAGTCCGCGACCGTCTGGTCCGATCTGGACGACGTCCCCGAGTCCTCGGAGGGACGAACCCCTCCCGCCGACGACCCCAGCGCTGACGCTCCCGAGCCGCACGCGTCCGCCGGTTCGGCGGAGCCCGCCCACGAGGATCCGGATCTCGAGGCCGCGCAGGAGCACTCCGCCGCCTCCGAGGACGGCGCCGAGGACCCGGTGGAGGACGAGCTGACCCGCGCCCCCGCGGCCGAGGAGGGCGGCGGTCCGGGCTCCCCCGAGGCCGAGGACGAGATCCAGTACCAGGACACGGTGGACCTGACCCCGCTGCCCGGGTTCGACACCGCGACGCCGGCGCGATCCGCCCCGGAGACGGACGGGGACGCGGCTCCGACGAAGAGCCCGAAGAAGCAGTCGCGGCCCAAGAGCAAGCGCGCCTCGATGCCCAGCTGGGACGAGATCGTCTTCGGATCCAAGCAGGACTGAGACGCGAGCTGCCGGAGCTTCGTGGCCGGGACGCTCAGATCTCGGTGCGCAGCAGCGGCACCCAGCACTCGGCCGCGGTCAGCGAGCCGTGCACGCCCACCATGGCGCGTGCGGTGTCCGGGCGTCGTGAGAAGTCGTCGACGCTCCATCGTCCTCGCGACAGCACCATCACATCCGGCAGCCGCCCGGCGACCCGTTCCGAGAGCTCGAGTCCGACCGGTCCCAGCATGCCGCTGCCGAGCAGCCGCTCACGGGACAGCACGAGCGCCCGCTCCTCGAGCAGCGCCTCGACAGACGCGGCGAGCTCCTCGCCGGCACCATCGCCGGGCACCGCGTGGAGCGCGAGCGCACGCGCCTCCCCGGTGACCTCATGGACCAGGCGCATCAGCCCCGGATGTTCGGCGAGATCTGTCGTGTGCTCCGGCGAGGTGTCGACCATGCCGTGATCCGCGGTGACGTGGAGGCGGGTGCCTCGCGGCAGACGCCGCAGCAGCGTGCCGAGCACGCCATCGACCTCCGCGAGGGCGGTCCGCCACTGCTCCGAGTCCACGCCGTACCGGTGACCCGCGTGGTCGACGTCGTCGACGTGCAGGTGCACCAGCCCGTCCGGCCCCGCACGATGCAGGGCGGAGCGGACCGTCTCGACGCGGTCCGTGCGGCCGTGGCCGACGAACTCCCAGCCCCGGTAGGCGACACCGCTCAGATGCGATCCTGCATGCTTCTTCGGCCCGACCTGCACCGCTCGGCGGGTGCCGGACTCGGCGAGGGTCGCCAGGGGCATCCACTCCCGCGGATCGGTGCCGGGTGCGCCGGTGAGCTGATTCAGGGCGGCGCCGGTCCGGGGATCGTAGGTGAGGTAGCCGAGCACGCCGTGCTCGAGCGGGGCCAGACCTGTGTGGAGCGAGACCATGGCGCTCGAGGTCGTCGACGGCGAGACGGTGCGCACGCGCTCGATCTGCGGCTCGAGCCGGCGCAGCGTCGGCGTGAGCGCGCGATGCTGCTGCAGCAGATCCGCTCCGACACCGTCGAGAAGCACCACCAGGTCCCGGCCCGGACGGGGCGCGGTGACCAGTGGGCGCAGCACGTCCAGCAGCCCGGGCTGGCCGCCGTCGGCGAACGGCGGGGGCAGCAGGTCGGCAGGCCAGCTCTCCCCCGCCGCCGAGCCCTGGGGGCCCCTCGGGCCAGGCGCGGGTTCTCTCATCTCAGCCTCAGGCCGTCGCTGCGTCGATCGCGTCGAGCAGGACGTCATGGAAGGCCAGGGCCTCGTCGACCGCCCCTGCCCCGTCGGCCAGCGCGCTCACGCGCAGCGCGAGGTCCGAAGGGGAGGTGGTGCCTGTGTACCCGTGGTCGACCTGGCAGCCGGGATCCTCGCAGACCGCCCGCTCGACGTCCACGCGACGAGTCCCGTCCCAGGTCATCCCCAAGGTGATCTCCGCCTCCTGAGCGGGGCTGCGCTGCCCGTCGGTGTCAAAGACCTGGGAGAGGCCGGTGGCGGTGATCCGCTGCAGCCGGATGCGCTCGGTGGTCGAGACCACCTGACTGGGATTCAGGGCGTCGGCCGGATCGTCGTCGAGGTGGGTGATCAGCAGGTGCGTGCCGGTGAGCACGAGAACGGTGAGGTGGCGGCGCACCTCGGGGCCGTCGAAGGTGGTCTCGGGACGCACGAGGTAGGCGACCGGCTCGGTGCCGCGCAGCGAGCGCGCCAGGCTCTGGGCGGCCGTCTGCGGGAAGTACCCGGCGGTCTCGAGGGCCCTGAGGAGGTCGTCGGGAAGTGCGGTGGTCATCGGGCCATTGTCCCACGCCCCGCGATGTCGTTCGGCGCGCTTCAGACGCCCGGCGGACCGGACAGCGTGCGCCGTGCGCCGTCGGTGCGGTTGGGCGGCGGGGCCAGCCTCACGCGCGCCCCGACCACGGTCGTGCCGCTCTGCGCCACCAGCACCGGGTACAGCTCGAGGGAGGAGACCTCCGGCAGGTCCTCGGCGAGCAGACCGATGCGCACCACGAGGTCTGCGAGGGCGGCGCGATCCGCCGGGGGCAGCCCACGTGTCCCGCGCAGCTTCACCGTCGTGGCCGGCGTGTCGACCAGACGTGCGGCCCCGATCTCGCTGAAGGGAGGGATCGCGTAGGCGATGTCGTCGAGGAGGTCGGTGGCGTCCCCGGCCACGGACAGCGACACCACCGGCCCGAGCGAGGGATCCTCGACGCTGCGGATCACCATCGGCACACCGGCGGGAGCCATCGCCTGCACCTCGAGCGGTGCGCTCGAGTAGGACAGGTCCCTGCGCATGCCCTCGACCGCATGGCGCAGCTGCACCGCATCCGGGATGCCCAGGCGCACGCCGCCGAGATCGGCGCGGTGACGGAGCACCGGATCCGTGCTCTTGAGAGCCACCGGGTAGCCGATCGAGGAGGCCTGCTCGAGGGCGTCCTCGACGTCGGAGAAGCGGCGGGTGGTGAGCAGATCGATGCCGTAGGCGGCCAGCAGGTCCGTGGTCTGTCGGAGGGAGAGCTCGACTGCGGAGACGGACGGGTCGGCGAACATGTCGTCCACCAGCTCGCGGGCCGCGACACGATCGATGTCCTCCCGTTGCGCGGGCTCGGCGTGATCCGCCTCGGGCCGCAGGGCGGCGCCGAGCATCCCCGCGCCGGCGCGCACCACGGCGAACGGCGTGGCGTGGACCGGCGGCAGCGAGGCGTCCTCGCGCACCGCGCTCTGCACCTCGGCGAACCTCTCCGCCGTGGTGACCAGGCAGACCAGCAGCACGACCTCGGAGTGGCGGGCCACGGTCGCCATCTGACGGAGCACCTCGGCCAGCTCCGCTGTCTGGGGATCGATCATCCCCGCGATGACCAGGTCCACCTTGCCCAGGGCCGCCATCGAGGTGAAGGCGCGCTGGATGAGGCGCGGGTCCGGGGAGAGAGGGACGCTCCAGTTCTCCGCGACCACGTCCATGCCGGCCTGGCCCGCAGAGCCCCGCAGGGAAGCCCCGAGCGCGGCGGTGTTGGACAGCAGCCCCACGCGTCGGCCGAGCGGGAGGCCCTGACGTCCGATCGCATCGACCACGTCGAGCAGGTGGTCCACTCCCCCGGCCTGGACCACCCCGGCGGACTCCAGGACCTGGTCGAGCGCGCGGCGCGGCAGAGTGGTGGTGCGCACGTCGTGCCCCGGCGGCAGATGCGACTCGCTGCCCGGGGGTCGCAGCACGACCAGGGGCGTGCGGCGCGTGAGCCGCCGGGCGATCCGGGTGAACTTGCGCGGGTTGCCCATCGATTCGAGGGCGAGCCCGATCACCCCGACCTGCTCGTCGTCCTCCCAGTGCTGGAGGGTGTCGTTGAGGGAGACATCGGCGCGGTTGCCCACGCCCACGAACTCGTGCATGCCCACACCGCGCGCATCCGCGCCGGCCAGCAGCATCGCGGACAGTGCGCTGGACTGACCGGCCAGCGCGACGGGTCCGCGCCGGGGCATCCGGGGAGCCATCGACAGGCTGATCGCGTCCTCGCCCGTGCGCAGGAATCCGAGGGAGCCGGGGCCGAGCAGGCGCATGCCGTGACGACGAGCCCGTGCCACCAGCTCACGCTGCAGGCGACGGCCCTCGTCGCTGTCCGAGAAGCCCTCCGTGGGGATCAGGACGCTGCGCACGCCGATCTCCGCGCACTCCTCGATCGCCTCGAGGCAGGCCTCCGGGCGGAGCGCGATCACGGCGAGGTCCACGGTGCCGGGCACATCCGCCACCTTCGCCCAGGTGCGGTGCCCGCGCAGCTCGAGCGCGTCGCGCGAGACCAGGTGCACGGTCCCGCTGTAGCCGGAGCTCTCGAGCGCGGTGAGGAAGCGACCGCCTGCCGAATCCGTGCGGGAGGAGACTCCGATCAGCAGCACCGACTCCGGATGCAGGAGTCGTTCCATGGCCTGAGACTCGGCACGGTGCTCGCGCTCGGCCATCACGGCGATCGAGCGTGTGGTGGGGTCGATGCGGAAGGAGACCATCACCACGCCGTCGTCGTACACGCGCTCCACGTCGAAACCGGTCTCGGTGAAGACCTTGATCATCTTCGTGTTCTGCGGGAGGACCTCGGCGGTGAACCAGTTGATGCCCCGCTCTCGCGCTGCCGCGGCCAGATGCTCCAGCAGCACCGAGGCCAGGCCGGTGCCCTGACGCGAATCGGAGACGTTGAAGGCGACCTCCGCCGTGTGCGGCTCGGTGCGGTCGTACCGGCCCACGGCCACGATCTCCGCGCCTCGCAGCACCACGAACGCCACCCGGTCGTGATGGTCCACATGCGTGAACCTCTCCAGGTCCCGACGGGAGAGCTTCGGCATCGGTGCGAAGAAGCGCAGGTAACGGGAATGCTCGGACTGCCGCTGATGGAAATCCTGCAGGGCGTCCGCATCGGTGGGCAGGATCGGGCGCAGGTGGGCGGCTGAGCCGTCCCGCAGGGCTATGTCGGCCTCCCAGTGCGCGGGATAGGTGGGTTCGGGACCATCCCCGTCCCGGGCTCGCCGGCGCAGGGTCCGCAGGCCTTCGCGTCGATCCACCATGTGCCGATCCTAGCCCCGCCGACGCAGCGTTTGACGGGATTCACGTCCCCTCCCAGCGCCTGGTTCCCGGAATCATGGCCGGTCATGCGCCATGATGTCCCTCATGGCCCGATCACGCAGCACCAATCCGCCCGCCGGGGACGACGCGGTCGACGAGACGATCGTCGACATCGACGTCACCAGTGAGATGGAGTCGTCGTTCCTCGAGTACGCGTACTCCGTGATCTATTCGCGGGCGCTGCCTGATGCGCGCGACGGCCTCAAGCCCGTTCAGCGGCGCATCCTCTACATGATGGCCGAGATGGGCCTGCGCCCCGAGAAGGGCCATGTGAAGAGCCAGCGCGTCGTCGGCGAGGTGATGGGCAAGCTCCATCCCCACGGCGACACCGCGATCTACGACGCCCTGGTGAGGATGGCGCAGAGCTTCAACATGCGTCTGCCGCTCGTGGACGGCCACGGCAACTTCGGCTCGCTGGACAACGGCCCGGCGGCCGCGCGCTACACCGAGGCACGCCTGGCCAAGGCCGCCCTGCTGATGACGGACTCGCTGGGCGAGAACGTCGCGGACATGATCCCGAACTACGACAACCAGCTCACCCAGCCGGAGGTGCTGCCCGCCCAGTACCCGAACCTGCTGGTCAACGGAGCCTCGGGCATCGCGGTCGGCATGGCCACCAACATGGCGCCGCACAACCTGGTCGAGACCATCGCCGCCGCCCGCCACCTGATCGATCACCCCGAGGCGGAGCTCGAGGAGCTGATGCGCTTCGTGCCGGGCCCGGACCTGCCCACCGGCGGTCGCATCGTCGGTCTCGAGGGAGTGCGCGACGCGTATCGCACCGGTCGCGGCTCCTTCAAGATGCGGGCCACCACCCGGATCGAGAACGTCACCTCCCGCCGCAAGGGCATCGTCGTCACCGAGCTGCCGTACCAGGTGGGGCCAGAGCGCCTCGCCGAGAAGCTGCGCGATGCGGTCCAGGCCAAGCGGGTCCAGGGCATCACCGACTACCAGGACCTCACCGACCGCCACCACGGCCTGCGCCTGGTGCTCACGGTGAAGTCCGGCTTCGACCCCGAGGCCGTGCTGCAGCAGCTGTACCGGTACACGCCGCTGGAGGAGAACTTCGGCATCAACAACGTGGCCCTGGTCGACGGGCAGCCGCGCACCCTGGGGCTCAAGCAGATGCTCGAGGTGTTCGTCGATCACCGCCTGGAGGTGGTGCGTCGACGCAGCGAACACCGTCTTGACAAGCGTCAGGCCCGACTGCATCTGGTCGAGGGCCTGCTGCTGGCGATCGTGGACATCGACGAGGTCATCCAGATCGTGCGCCAGAGCGATGACGCCGAGACCGCCCGCACGCGCCTGATGACGGTCTTCGACCTCTCCGAGCTGCAGGCCGAGTACATCCTCGAGCTGCGCCTGCGACGGTTGACGAAGTTCTCCCAGATCGATCTCGAGGCCGAGCGGGACGATCTGCGCCGCGAGATCGAGGAGCTCGAGGAGATCCTGGGCTCGGACGCGGTGCTGCGTGCGCTGGTCTCCCAGGAGCTCGCCGCTGTGGCCGCCGAGCACGGGGACTCACGCCGCACCGTCCTGCTCGAGGCCGCTGACAAGCCCGTCGCGAAGGCGGGAGGCTCCCTCGAGGTCGCGGATGAGCCGTGCCACGTGCTGCTGACCGGGACCGGGCTGATCGCGCGGATCGCCGGAGAGGACCCGGTGCTGCGGGAGGGTCCTCGCGGGGCGCACGACGTCGTCGTCTCCCAGGTGCGGTCCTCGACCCGTTCGACGGTCGGCGTCGTCACCGATCGCGGTCGCGTGCTGCGGCTGTCCGTGGTCGATCTGCCCTCGCTCGCCCCGACTGCGGGGGCGCCCTCGCTCGCCGGGGGCACGCGGCTCGCTGATCTCGTCGACCTGGAGCGCGACGAGCTGGCGCTGGGCCTGATCCGCCTCGCGGAGGACGATCTCGCCCGAGGCGGCGCGATCGCGCTGGGCACCCGGCAGGGAATCGTCAAGCGTGTGCAGCTCGAGTTCCCGAGGGCCGACGGCTTCGAGATCATCTCCCTCAAGGACGGCGACGCCGTGGTGG
>JAAZLF010000513.1 GCA_012799425.1 Actinomycetales bacterium
AGGAAGACTTCGCTGTCGCCCGCGCCTACCTCACCCAGGAGGCCAGCGCGGGCTGGACCCCGTCGGCAGGGATCACCATCTACTCCGGCAGCCACGAGCTGAAGGTCGAGGAGGTGGCGCTGGGACGGCTCAGGCTGGTGCTGCAGGTCGTCTCCATGGTCGATGGCCGGGGCATGCGCAACCTGCTGGCAGGACCGGTCGCACGGGAGATCGAGGTCGCGATCGAGCAGGTCGACGGCCAGTGGCGGCTCAGCGAGGTGCCCGACGGGATCTTCCTGTCGGAGGCGGCGTTCGAGACGCTGTACGGCGCGGCACGCCTCTACTTCCTCGACTCCCGTGAGGAGCACTTGGTCCCCGACCATCGCTGGTTCCCGCTGCGACGAGGGGCCTCCGCTGTGCTCGAGGGCCTCGTGGGCGGTCCTGCGCCGTTCCTCGAAGGAGCCGTGACCAGTCAGATCCCGCGCACCTCCGGGTCCTCCGAGGCCGTCATCAGCACGGGGCCGGACGGCACTGCGCAGGTGGCGGTCCCGCCGGCGATCGCGCGGTTGGCACATGCGCCGAGGCTGCTGGCGCTGGCGCAGCTCGAGGCCTCCCTGCGCTCCCTGCGTCCGATGCCGGGAGTGCGCCTGGTGCTGGAGGGGCAGGAGGTGACGCTGGACGATCAGGAGCGCATCGAGCGGGCCCTGCCCGGGCACCGTCCGGTCGCTGCCGGCCCGACGGGGGTCATCTCTCTGGCCGACCCCGGTGCGTCTGCCGCTCCGGCCCAGCTCGTGCCGGCTCTCGAGGGCGTCGAGGTGTCCTCCCCGGTGCTCGCGCACGACGGCGTGCTCGCCGCGGCATGCAATCGCGAGGGGACGAACGTGCTGATCGCCTCGACCGACGGCTCGGTGCCCGTGCGCGAGGCCGCGACCGGCGGCGCCTTCGTCGCGCCCAGCATCGACGACGCCGGCTTCGTGTGGACCTCGACCAGATCGAGCTCCGGTGCGGTGCTGGCCCTGTCCGGGCAGGGGGCGGAGCATGATGCGAAGGTCGACGCCCCCTGGCTGAACGGACGGGAGGTCCTCTCTCTGCAGATCGCTGCGGACGCCACCCGGATGCTGGTGCTGTCCGAGGACGGCGGAGGGACCCGGCTGGATCTGTGCGCGGTGGTGCGGGACACGGCCGGGAACCCGACGGCGCTCACCGAGCCGACCATCGTGCGCACCTCCCTGACCGAGGTCATCGAGGCCCGTTGGTACGACGAGATCGCGGTGGCGGTGCTCGGGACGGAGTCCGCCACGGGGGATCGCCGGGCACAGATCGTGGACCTCGCCTCGGGAGCGGACCCTCTGCCGTCCCTGCCCCCGGGGGCCGTGAGCATCGCCGGCTCCGCAGTGGCGGAGACGGTGTGGATCGGCGCCTCCGAGGGTGCGCTCCTGCACAGCGACGGCGAGACCTGGAACGAGGTCGACATCGAGGGCGGCGACCCGTCCTTCTACTGATCCGATGACCGGCTGCCGGTCCGCCCACCGGCACGGTTCCTCCCCAGGGGTGCATGGTCCCCAGCAGACGCCTGGCCGTGCACCTCAGCGTCGTCGTGCGGTGAGATCGATGCATGGAGTGCATGGACGAGGAGGGCGCGCCGGATCGGCTGGAGCTGCTGCGCGAGGTCATCGCGCAGACCTGTGCCCTGGTGGCGCCGCGCCACTGCCCCTGCGGACGGGAGGGGGCGTGGCTCTGCCGGAGCTGCGCCGCTCTGCTGCGTGCGGATCCGCAGCGCGTGGAGGCGTGCTGCGACGCCCTGCAGGAGCTGACGGCCGCGCGGGTGCGCGAGGAGGAGCGTGACGGGGTCCTCCTGCCGGCGGGAGTGGACCACACGCCGCTGCTGCCGGTGCTCGCGCTCGGCGAGTACGGCGGCGATCTGCAGCGGCTGATCCTGGCATGGAAGAACGGCGGGATGCTCCACCTCGGGACCCGGATCGCCCCGGCCCTGGCCCCGGCGGTGGCGCACCTGGCGGGGACCGCTCCCGTGCACCTGGTGCCGGTGCCCTCCCAGCGCAGCGCACGGCTGCGTCGTGGAGAGGACCACACCGCCGAGCTGGTGCGTGCGATGGAGCGCCGCGGCATCGGGCGCGCCCTGCTGCTCGGAGCACGGCCCACCACCGCCCAGGACGGCCAGGGCGCGCGTCAGCGCCGGACGAGGCAGATCCTGCTGTCGGGCCGCGGCGCCCGTATCGCGCGGCGGGCGGCGCATCCCGTGGTGATCGTCGACGACGTGGTCACCACCGGCTCCACCCTGCGCGGGATGCACGAGGCGCTCACGGCCGCGGGGATGTCGGTGCTGGGTGCCGTGGTCGTCGCCTCCGCCCGGCTGCCGGCCGACGGAGGCACGTCTCCCGCTCGGAAGTGAACTTTCGGGACCGACGCCCAGGAAACCTCCGGTGAAACGTGGCATGCTGGTGACACCCGCCACACGAAGGCGGGACCCCCTTCATCAGGAGGTGCGACACCCAGCCGAAGAGCCATCGCGGCCGGGCTCAGAGCGGCCGCACCCGGATAGGAGGAGAACCCACTCATGGAGATCAACGTCGTCGGACGCCACATGGACGTCCCGGATCGTTTCCGCCGCCACCTCGCTGACAAGCTCGACAAGGTCACCCAGTTCGCCCCCGCGGCACTCCGCGTGGATGTCGAGGTCTCACAGGAGAAGAACCCCAGGCAGGCGGAGCTCAGCGACCGCGTCGAGCTCACCGTGCATGACAACGGTGCGGTGATCCGTTCGGAGGCCCGGGCGGACGACCTCTACGGCGCGCTGGACATCGCCTACGGAAAGCTCCTCGAGCGTCTGCGTCGCGCCCGTGACCGCCGGAAGGACCACCGCCGGGGCCGGGACCGCGCCCACCAGGGCACAGGGGCGAGCCTTCGCACCATGCCCGCGGACCAGGAGCTGCCACCGGCGCTCCAGGAGCCCGCGCCGGAGCCCGCCGCCGAGTCCGAGGAGACCCCTCGCGCCGACGAGCTGGATCTGGCCGACGCCGGCAGCCCCGTGGTGATCCGCGAGAAGAAGCATGCCGCGACCCCGATGAGCATCGACGACGCGCTCTACCGGATGGAGCTCGTGGGGCACGACTTCTTCCTCTTCGTCGACGCCGAGTCCGGCAATCCCAAGGTGGTCTATCGCCGCAAGGGCTGGAACTACGGGGTCATCGAGCTCGAGTCCGAGAAGACCGCATCCTGAGCAGTCACCGGGAGCCGAGGGCGGGAGGAGCGCACAGGCGCCCTCCCGCCCTCCGCTGTGCCGCACCGGACGGGGCCGGCCCCTCATGAATGCCGAGCTCACCTGGACCGCGGCCCGCAGGATCGCCCTGCGATCGCAGGGCATGGCAGGCGCGCGCCGCTCCGAGATGCCGACCGCCGCGGTGAACCGCCGCGCCCTGCGACGCACCCTGGAGCGCACACAGCTGCTGCAGATCGATTCGGTCAACGTCTTCGCCCGCGCCCATCACCTCCCCGTCTACACCCGCACCGGGAACTGGGACCCCTCCGCTCTCGAACGGGCGGTGCGCCCCGGCCCGCACCGGATCCTGCGCGAGAGCCTCGCCCATGAGGCCGCCTACACCGATCCGGAGGTCCACCGGCTGCTGGCCTTCCGCCGCCGGGCCACCTCGCAGCGAGACTGGCGAGTGATCCGGGAGGTCGCGGTTTCCTCGCCCGAGCTGTTCGACCAGGTGCGGGCCGCACTGGACGAACTCGGTCCCTGCAGCGCCGCCGCAGTCTCGAGACATCTGGGAGACACCGATCGCGGCGAGGGATGGGGGTGGCGCCGCACCGACAGCCAGTGGGCGGTGGAGTACCTCTTCCGCACCGGTGAGCTGGACTGCGTGGGGCGCAACGCCCAGTTCGAGAGGCTCTACATCCCTGCGCAGGATGAGCCCGATCCGCCGGAGAAGGATGCCGCGATCCACGAGCTGGTGACGCGGGCCGCCATCGCGCTCGGCATCGCCGAGGTCTCCTCCGTGGCCGACTACTTCCGGCTGCGGGTGCGCGAGGTCCGTCCCGCGATCGAGGAGCTGCTGGCGCAGGGAGAGCTGAGAGAGGTCGAGGTCGCCCATCCCGCCGGGCCCCGCCGGATGCTCCTGCATCGGCACGCACCGCGCCCGGCTGCGCTGCGCACCGAGGCGCTGGTGAGCCCTTTCGACCCGATCGTGTTCCACAGGCCGCGCCTGGAGAGCCTTTTCGACGTCGACTACCGCATCGGCATCTACACCCCCGCCGCGCAGCGCATGCGGGGCTACTACTCCCTGCTGTTCCTTCTCGATGATCTGTTCCCGGCACGGGTCGATCTGCGTGCGGATCGTTCCCGCCGGGTGCTCGAGGTGCGCGGCACCTATCGTGAGCCGCTGCCGCATCTGACGGCGTCGCGCCGGCCGGCGGACGATGCCGTGATCGCGGCGCTCGCCCGCGAGCTCGAGCGTGCCGCGCAGTGGCAGGGCCTGGGAGAGGTCGAGGTCCTCACCGGTGAGGGGACCGGTGACCTCTCCGCGGCGCTGGCCGCCCACCACGGCCGGTCCAGGGCGTGGCGCATGCCCTGATCCGGCGGCGCATGCCCCCGCGCGCCGGCCCGTCTCACGTGAGGATGCGCGCAGGTGGTCACGTTCGGGGACCACGACGCTTACGATGGGGCAGGCAACAGCCGCCCCGACGGCGGACACGCGATCTATGGGAGCACGAGTGGTCAACCTCTTCGACAAGATCCTGCGCGCCGGCGAAGGCCGGGAAGTGCGCAGGCTCGAAGCCATCGCCCAGCGAGTGGGAGAGGCGGAGGATGTCTTCACCGACCTCTCGGATGACGAGCTGCGCGCGGAGACCGACCACTTCAAGGAGCGGCTCGAGGACGGAGAGACCCTCGATGACGTGATGGTCGAGGCCTTCGCCGCGGTGCGCGAGGCCGCGCGCCGTACGCTGGGACAGCGCCCGTACGATGTGCAGGTCATGGGCGGCGCCGCACTGCACCGCGGCCGTATCGCAGAGATGAAGACCGGTGAGGGCAAGACCCTCGTCGCCACCCTGCCCGCCTACCTCAATGCGCTCTCCGGCAAGGGCGTCCACGTGATCACGGTCAACGACTACCTCGCCGGCTACCAGAGCGACCTGATGGGCCGCGTGTTCCGCGCCCTCGGCCTGACCACCGGGGTGATCAAGTCCGGCATGACCCCGGCCGAGCGCCGCGAGGAGTACAACGCCGACATCACCTACGGCACCAACAACGAGTTCGGCTTCGACTACCTGCGCGACAACATGGCGCTGAAGCCCGAGGACCGTGTCCAGCGCGGCCACAGCTTCGCGATCGTCGACGAGGTCGACTCGATCCTCATCGATGAGGCGCGCACCCCGCTGATCATCTCCGGCCCCGGCTCGGGAGATGCGAACAAGTGGTTCAGCGAGTTCGCGAAGGTCGTGAAGTTGCTGCGCCGCGACCGCGACTACGAGGTCGACGAGAAGAAGCGCACCGTCGGCGTGCTCGAGAGCGGGATCGACAAGGTCGAGGACCACCTCGGCATCGAGAACCTCTACGAGTCGCTGAACACTCCGCTGATCGGCTTCCTCAACAACGCCATCAAGGCCAAGGAGCTGTTCAAGGCCGACAAGGACTACGTGGTCCTCAACGGCGAGGTGATGATCGTCGATGAGCACACCGGCCGCATCCTCGCCGGGCGCCGCTACAACGAGGGCATGCACCAGGCGATCGAGGCCAAGGAGGGGGTGAAGATCAAGGCGGAGAACCAGACCCTCGCCACGATCACCCTCCAGAATTATTTCAAGCTCTACGACAAGCTCTCGGGCATGACCGGCACCGCCGAGACCGAGGCCGCGGAGTTCATGAACACCTACTCCCTCGGAGTGGTGCCGATCCCCACGCATCGCCAGATGCAGCGTGAGGACCAGGCAGATCGCATCTATCGCACTGAGAAGGCGAAGTTCGACGCGGTCGTCGAGGACATCGTCGGGCGCCACGACAAGGGCCAGCCCGTGCTCGTGGGCACCACGAGCGTCGAGAAGTCCGAGTACCTGTCCAAGATGCTCACCGCACAGGGCGTCGCCCACGAGGTGCTCAACGCCAAGAACCACGCCGGGGAAGCGGCGATCGTCGCGATGGCGGGCGCGAAGGGCGCCGTCACGGTCGCCACCAACATGGCCGGCCGAGGCACGGACATCATGCTCGGCGGCAACGTCGAGTTCATGGCCCACGCCGAGCTCGAGAAACGGGGCATGGACCCCGAGGAGGACCGGGAGGCCTACGAGGCTGCCTGGGACGAGGAGCTCGAGCGCGCCAAGAAGGCCGTCAAGGAGCAGCACGACGAGGTCGTCGAGATCGGCGGCCTCTACGTGCTCGGCACCGAGCGCCACGAGTCGCGGCGCATCGACAACCAGCTGCGCGGCCGCTCCGGCCGTCAGGGCGACCCGGGTGAGTCCCGTTTCTACCTCTCCCTGCAGGACGACCTGATGCGCCTGTTCAACTCCGGCGCGGCCGAGTCCCTGCTCGCCCGCGGCGGCGTGGACGAGTCGGTGCCGCTGACCGGACGCATGGTCTCCGGCGCGATCCAGCGGGCTCAGAACTCGATCGAGTCGCGCAACGCCGAGATCCGCAAGAACGTGCTGAAGTACGACGACGTGCTGACCAAGCAGCGTCGCAAGTTCTACGAGGAGCGCGCCCGGATCCTCGAGGGGGAGGAGCTCGACGAGCACATCGAGCGGTTCATCGAGGAGGTCATCGGCGGCACCATTGACGCTCACACCAAGGGCCGGCCGGCCGAGGACATCGATCTCGAGGAGCTGTGGGGCGCCCTGCGTCCCGCGTACCCGGTGTCGCTCACCGCGGAGGAGCTCATCGACGAGGTGGGCGGCAAGGAGAACCTCGAGGCGAGCGTGCTGAGGACGGAGATCCTCGCCGACGCCCGCGTGGCCTATGAGAAGCGACAGGAGGAGCTCGGCGAGGAGGGGCTGTCCCAGCTGCAGCGCCGCGTGCTGCTGTCGGTGATGGATCGTCGCTGGCGCGAGCACCTCTACGAGATGGACTACCTCAAGGAGGGCATCGGTCTGCGCGCGATGGCCCAGCGCGATCCGCTCATCGAGTACGAGCGCGAGGGCCACCTCATGTTCAACGACATGATGGCGGGCGTGAAGGAGGACGTGGTCGGCTACGTCTACAACCTCGAGGTCCAGGTCGAGAAGCCCGAGCCGGTGGTCCCCACGGCCGTCAGCGATCTGCTGCGCAGCGCCTCGAAGATCGCGGCCACCGCGGCAGCTCATGGTGACCGGGGTGCGCTGCTGCGTGGTCAACGAGCACACGGTCGAGGCGAGCTGCGTGCTGCGCGAGCCCGACCGTGTCCGGTTCCTGG
>JAAZLF010000514.1 GCA_012799425.1 Actinomycetales bacterium
CACCGGCGCGAGCCTCGCCTGGATCAGCGCCCGCGAGGGCATCGGGCTGCTCGAACCGGTATCCCGCGGTGCGGGCGAGCCCGCCCCGGAGCCCGTCCCCTTCTGACGGCTCCGGGACGGCGCCGGCTCAGCTGCGGATCGCGTCGATCACCCGGATGCGGGTGGCGATCAGCGCGGGCAGCGCCCCGGCGAGCACACCCACCGCGGTCGCCGCGGCGAGCCCCACCACCACGGCGCCCACCGGGAACGGCGGGATGTCCACCAGTCCCACCCGGGTGAAGGCGTCGGTGACGAACGGGGCCTTCACCAGCGCCACCGCCGCGGCCACGCCGATCGCGCCGGCGATCACGGTCGCGACCACCGATTCCATCAGCACTCCGAAGAAGATCCGCCCGCCGGTGGCGCCGTAGGAGCGGCGGATCCCGATCTCCCGCACCCGGTACCGCACCGTCACCAGGGAGATGTTCACCAGGCCCAGCGCGCCCAGCAGCAGGATCACCACGGCAACGCCGCCGATCGCGTAGCCGAACACCTTGTAGACCTCCATCTGCTCCATGCTGAACGAGGTCGGGTACACCTCGAAGGAGCCGGCCGAGGTGCTGGACAGGCGCTGTGCGAGGTGGCCGCGCACCTCCTCGCCCTGCTCGGGCGGGACCCAGGCGAGGTACTGCGAGATCGTCGAGACGCTGGTGTCGACCCCCGGCACCGCCGCGAGGCCGTCCGCCGCGATGTACGCGCGCGGGCCCCAGTCCGTGGAGGAATCCGCGGGCAGCACACCCACCACGGTCGCGATCTCCGACTCGCTCGCGCCGCTGGCGCCGTACAGCGTGATGGTCTCGGTGCCGAGCTCCGGGCGGCCCAGCTGCTCGTACAGCGGCGCGTTCACCACGAGCGCGGGGGCCAGGCGCTGATGATCGGAATCGGTCAGCCACCGCCCCTCGGCCACCTGCATCCGGTACATCGCGGCGTAGGAGGGGTCCACCCCGGTCAGGTCGGTGCCCACCACGCCCTGCGGGGTCTGGATGCGGGTGAAGGCGTGCGCCTCGCGGCTGCGCTGGGTGATGCCGAGCCGGTCGAGCTGCTCGAGCACAATCGCATCCTGCTCTGCGGGGGCGACCTCCTCCGCGGCGCCGCCGGGCTCCTCCAGCATGGTGCCGTGCTCGTCGTAGCTGTAGCCCATGTCGCCCATCGGCTGGATGGACAGCAGGGTGTCGCGCCCGCTGCTCTTCTCCATGGACTGCTGCAGCGCGCCGCCGAGCATGCCGCCGCCGCCCATCACACCGGTCAGCGCGAACACGGAGAACGCGACCCCGAGCAGGGACAGCAGGATGCGGCCCTTGTGCACGCGCAGCTCGCCGTAGGCCTCGACGATCGAGGCGAGGAATGCGGTCATGCCTGGGTCTCCTGGAGGGGTGCGGTCTGTGCGGGATCGTCGGCCGACGGGGCGGCGACGGCCTCGCGGCCGGCGCGGATGCCCACGGTCGCCGAGAGCGCATCGCGTGCGCGATCGCTGCCGACGCCGCTGAGGACTCCCTCGTCCAGCAGGTAGGAGCGCCGGGACAGCGCGGCGACCTGCAGGTCGTGGGTGATGGTCACCAGCGCCGCATCGGACTCGCGAGCGATCTCGTCCAGCAGCGCCATCACCGCCTCGCCGGTGGTGACATCGAGGGCGCCGGTGGGCTCATCGGCCAGGATCAGGCGCGGCCTGCGCACCAGGGCGCGGGCCACGGCCACCCGCTGCTGCTCGCCGCCGGAGAGGCGGGAGGGCAGCTGCTGGGCGCGGTCGGCCAGGCCCACCCTCTCCAGCATCTCCAGGGCGAGCTTCTCGCGCCGCCAGAACTGCCCGGCGCTGCCGTACATCAGCGGCATCATCACGTTCTCGAGCGCGGTGCGCCCCTCCAGCAGGTTGAACTGCTGGAACACGAAACCGATGGAGGCACCGCGCAGGCGGGCGCGCCGTCGGTCGCCGAGGCGGGAGACGTCCACCCCGTCGAACAGCAGCTCGCCGCCGGTCTGGTGATCGATCAGCCCCAGCAGGTTCAGCAGGGTGGTCTTGCCGGAGCCGGAGCGGCCCACGATCGCGACATGGTCGCCGGACTCCACCGTCAGATCGATGCCGCGCAGGATGTGCAGCTCCTCCCGGCTGGGCAGGCGCACGCTGCGGCGCAGATCCCGCAGCTCGAGCAGGGGCGCGCTCACCAGGCGTCCACGCTGACCATGTCGTCCTCGGCGCCGTCGACCCCGGGAGCGAACTGGAGGATCTCCTGGCCCTCCTCGAGCCCTTCGGTGACCTCGACGGTGCCCTCGTCCCGCATGCCGAGGGTGACCTCTACGGGGATCGGCTCGCCGGTCGAGTCATCCAGCACGTAGACGGCGCCGGCGCTGCCCTCGCCCTCCACGGCGGTGGTGGGGACGGTGAGCACGCCCGTGCGGGAGCCGAGGTCCACGGTCACCTCGACGCCGAGGCCCGGGACCACGCGGGCGTCAGCGGGGACGGGGCAGGTCAGCTGCGCGGCGGTGACCCCGGCGGCGGCCGGTTCGCCCGTGGAGGGATCGACCTCGCCCTGCGCGGTCTCGGGCTCCTCGACCTCGGTGTCCTCGGTGATGGCGGGGGAGGTGCAGGTGACGGGGTCCTGCGAGGTGGGCAGCTCGGCGGTCGCCGTCAGCGTCACATCCAGCAGGGACAGCTGCTGCTCGGGGGTGAGGTCGGCGATGATCGAGTAGGTGCCGGGCGAGATCGAGGCGACGGTGTCGCCCTTGGCGAGGACATCCCATTCGGAGACCTTCATCCCGCTGAGGGCGCCGGTGGCGGTGGCCACGAGGTTCACGTACCGGTACTCGGAGGCGGGAGGCTGCGGGGCCGGGGCCGGCTGGCTGCCCTCGCCCTCCTCACCCTCGGCCGGCTCCTCCTCGGTCAGCGGCAGCTCGGGGACCTCGGGCTCGACGGGCTGGCGCACCTGCAGGATGCGCTGCCCCTTCTCGACCTGGTCGCCGTTGTGGAGCCAGATCTTGTTGATCTCGCCCTCGGCGGTGGCCTCGAGGTCGGTGCCGGGATCGGGCTGGACCATCGCCGGCAGCACCAGTGCGGAGGAGAGGTCGCCGGTCTCGACGGGGACCAGGGCGAACTGGTCGAAGTCGGCGGTGGGGACCTGGGGGTCCTCCTCCGCGGCGTCCGCACCGGAGGGGAAGAAGGCCATCTTCACCAGTGCCAGGGCGATCAGGCCGAGGATCAGCATCCAGATCACGGGGAAGACATAACGGCGCAGGGCGTCCATGGGCGCCTTTCGTTCAGGCCGGCGGCCATGCCGGCGGGGGAAGGGGACTGCGAGGGCGTGACCGCTGCGAGGAGGTGAAGTGGTGCACGCGCCTCCGACATTGTTGCCGGTACCGGCCGCTGTGACCACCGGCCTCGGGTGGAGATCCTGGGGAGACGCGCGGAGCCGCAGGAGTGTGCGCGCGATACGGTCGGTCCATGAGTGCCGCCGACGCCGCCAGCCCCGCCGTTGCTGATCCGCTCCTGCTGCTGCCGCTGCGCCAGCGGATCCTCGAGCAGCGCCTCGGCGTGCGCGCGGTGCATCTGCACCGGGCCGGTCGCCCCGAGCTCAGCCACCGCTTCACCGAGGACACCGCCGAGAACATCTACTCCGTCTCCAAGACGGTGACCGCGCTCGCCGTGGGCATGGCCGCCGCGGAGGGCCTGCTCGACCTCGAGGACCTGCTGGTCGATCACCTGCCCGCCCCCAGCGGCGGCTACGGAGCGGGCATCGAGCAGGTGCGGCTGCGCCACCTGCTGACCATGACCTCCGGCTCCCCGATCCTCGGGTTCCTCGACGAGCAGCGTGACCACCCCGACCTCGCCTCCCTGCTGCTGGGCACCGCGCTGAGCGCAGCGCCGGGGCAGCGCTGGGAGTACTCCAACGGCTCGATCTTCCTGCTCTCGCGCGTGCTCACCGAACGCACCGGGCAGAGCATGCGCGACTGGCTGATGCCGCGCCTGTTCGCACCGCTCGGCATCCCGAACCCCCAATGGCACACCACCCGTGACGGCTGCAGCTGGGGCGCGACCGGCCTGCACCTCAAGAGCGGGCAGCTGGCCCGGATCGGCCAGCTGATGCTGCAGCGAGGGAGGTACGACGGCGCGCAGCTGGTGCCCGCTGCGTGGATCGAGGCGATGCACGCCGAGGACGCCTGGGTCGCCACCGGCGACCCCGAGCCCGAGAGCGCGCAGTACGGCTACGGGGTCTGGCGGTGCACCCCCGACGGTGCCTGGCGGGCCGACGGCGCCTACGGGCAGCTGCTCATCGTGCTGCCCCGGCAGGACGCCGCCGTCACGATCACCTCACGCCTCGAAGGGCGGGGCATCGCGGAGATCCTCCGCGCGGTGTGGCAGGAGCTGCTGCCGCTGCTGTGAGGAGGGTGCCGTAACGTTGCCCCATGGATTGGACAGCGCTCCTGAACCTCGGCCTGGTGTTCCTCTTCGTGCTGATCGGCGGCGTGTTCGCCGGCACGGAGATGGCGATCGTCAATCTTCGCGAATCGCAGATCAAGCAGCTCGAGGAGAGCGGCGGGAGCGGTGAGAGCACCGCGAAGCTGGTGCGCGACCCGAACCTGTTCCTCTCCGCGGTGCAGATCGGCGTGACCGTCGCCGGGTTCTTCTCCTCCGCCTACGGCGCCTCCACCATCGCGCCCTCGCTGGTGCCGATGCTCACCGACCTCGGCCTTCCGCAGGCCACCGCGAGCACCGCCGCGCTGATCGGGATGACCCTGGTCATCGCCTATCTCTCGCTGGTGTTCGGCGAGCTGGTGCCCAAGCGTCTGGCGATGCAGAACGCGCTGGCGATGACCAAGATCGTGGGCCCGCCGCTGAACCTCTTCGGCCGCCTGATGCGCCCGGTGATCTGGCTGCTGTCCATCTCCACCAACATCGTGGTGCGCCTGCTGGGCGGGGATCCGGAGGCGAACCGCGAATCGGTCTCCGCTGAGGAGATCAGGTCGATGGTGCGCAGCTCCGAGGCGCTGGACCAGGCCGAGTCCAGGGTGCTCGCCGACGTGTTCGACGCCTCCGAGCGCACCGTGGTCGAGGTGATGCAGCCCCGCCATCAGGTGCACTTCCTGGCCGGTGACCGCACGGTGGTCGAGGCCCGCCCGGAGATCCGCGACTCGGGCTACTCCCGCTACCCCGTGACCGGTGAGGACGTCGATGACGTGCTCGGCTTCGTGCACGTGCGCGACATGCTGCTGGTCGAGGACCAGGCGGGCACGAAGCTCTCCTCCCTGGTGCGCCCCATCGAGCACATCCCCGGCACCGTGGAGGTGCTGGTGGCGCTGAACCGGATGCGCGCCCACGCCGACCAGATCTCCGTGGTGGTCGACGAGTACGGCGGCACCGACGGCATCGTCACCCTCGAGGATCTGCTGGAGGAGCTGGTGGGCGAGATCTACGACGAGTTCGATCGGGACGGCTGGCCCGCGCCCGGCGGCCTGGACCGGATCGTCGCGGCCGACGGCACCTTCGACGGCGGACTGATCCTGCAGGAGTTCGAATCCGCGACCGACATCTCCCTGCCCGACACCGGCGGGTACGAGACGGTGGGCGGATTCCTCATGGCGCAGCTGGGCCGCATCCCTGAGGCGGGGGACCGGGTGGAGGTCGACGGCGGCGTGCTCGAGGTGGCGGAGGTCGATGAACGGCGGGTCAAGACCGTGCGCTTCATCGTCGCGGAACCCGCTGGGGAGAGCTCGCTCGAGGAGCCGGACGAGGGGTGACCCGCTGCGGCGGGCCCGCTGACCGATCGGCCCGGAGCCCCCGAGGGGCAGGCCCGCGCGGCTAGGGTGGACAGGACGGGCGCCGTGCCTGGGGCCGGTGCCCATCCGGACGCAACACGCCAGGAGGCACCGCATGGCCCGCACCTTCGCCCAGCTCCTCGTCACCCAGCTCCGCGACCTCGGTGTCGAGCGCATCTACGGGGTCGTCGGCGACTCCCTGAACCCCGTGGTGGATGCCGTGCGCACCACCGAGGGCATCGAATGGATCCACGTGCGCAACGAGGAGGCCGGGGCCTTCGCCGCCGGGGCTGAGGCCCGCCTGACCGGCAAGCTCGCCGTGTGCGCGGGGTCCTGCGGACCTGGTAACACCCACCTCATCCAGGGCCTGTTCGACGCCCACCGCGACAACGCCCCGGTGCTCGCGATCGCCTCCCACATCCCCTCGGGCAAGATCGGTACCGGCTTCTTCCAGGAGACCCACCCGGAGATCCTGTTCCGCGAATGCTCCCACTTCTGCGAGATGGTCAACTCCGGCAGCCACGGTGCCACCATGCTCCACGCGGCGGTGCAGACCGCGATCGCGAAGCAGGGCGTCTCCGTTCTCGTGCTGCCCGGCGACGTCGCCGATGAGGAGGTCGACGGACCACTCACCAAGGATCTCGCCACCGAGCTGGGGCGGGTTCAGCCCGCCGCCGGTCCCGTGGGCCGCCTCGCCGAGCTGATCGACGAAGCGGACACGGTCACCCTCTTCGCCGGCGCCGGGGTGCGCGAGGCCCGCGAGGAGGTGCTCGCGCTCGCCGAGCAGGTGAAGGCCCCCATCGGCCACGCCTTCGGCGGTAAGGAGTGGATGCAGTACGACAACCCCTACGACGTGGGGATGAGCGGGCTGCTCGGCTACGGCGCCTGCTACGAGGCGATGCACGAGGCGGATCTGGTGATCCTGCTGGGCACCGACTTCCCCTACAGCGAGTTCCTGCCGGGGACGGACGGGAAGAGGGCGACGAAGGTCGTGC
>JAAZLF010000515.1 GCA_012799425.1 Actinomycetales bacterium
ACCGGGTTGCCCTGATAGCTCAGTCGGCAGAGCGTCTCCATGGTAAGGAGAAGGTCAAGGGTTCGATTCCCTTTCAGGGCTCTGATTGGATGCGGCGGCCCGGTCTCATTCGAGATCGGGCCGCTTCATCGGTCAAGCCGGGGTAGCTCAGACGGTTAGAGCGCACGACTCATAATCGTGAGGTCGCGGGTTCGATCCCCGCCCTCGGTACCACACCGGTCATCACCGGAGTGGATAATCCACATCCCCCGAGCACGGGGACCCACGAGGCGCGCTGCGGAGCGCGCCACCCGGACGAAAGAGGCGAACCGTGGCGAGCAAGAGCTCTGACGTGCGTCCCAAGATCACCATGGCCTGCGTCGACTGCAAGGCACGCAACTACATCACCAAGAAGAACCGTCGCAACACGCCGGATCGGCTCGAGCTCTCGAAGTTCTGCCCCACCTGCGGCAAGCAGACGGCTCACCGCGAGACCCGCTGAGCGGTCTCACCGCACTTCCACGAAGGCCACCCGGCATCCGACCGGGTGGCCTTCGTCATTCCCGGACCGTGCCTCGTGCAGTGCCGCAGGGGCCGGTCCGCGCCAGCAGCGGCCCCTGCGCCTCAGCGGTGAGATGATCGGGGGGTCCGTATCCGTCGGCCCCGCCGACCCGACCTCGGGAGACGCCATGACCACCACCCCCGATCCCGCCTTCGCCGGGCGCAGCTACCCGGCAGGCCCAGTGCACACGGTCTCCGCCGCGAAGATCATCGAGTTCGCCCGTGCCACCGGAGCCTCCTCGCCGCTCCACACCGACCCCGAGGCCGCGCGCGGCGCCGGGCATCCGGACGTGGTCGCCCCGCCGACCTTCCTGGTCTCGCTCGCGCAGGCCACCGAGGCGCAGTACATCGAGGACCCGGCCGCCGGGATCGACTTCCGCCGCGTGGTCCACGGGGAGGAGACGTTCACGCTGCACCGGCCCGTGGTGGCAGGTGACCGGCTCGTCCCGACCCTCACCGTCGAGTCGGTCCGGGCGGCGGGAGGCCACGCGATGGTCTCCACCCGCGTGGACCTGACCGAGGAGTCCGGCGCCGAGGTCGCCAGCGTGCGCAGCATGCTGGTCGTCCGAGGCGACTGACCCCGCCCCGCCCGCTCGACTCCCCGGACCCCAGGAGCAGACATGACCACCCCCGCCCCCGCCCCCGTGGACCTCACCGACCTCAGCGTCGGCCAGGAGCTCGCCCGCACCAGCCACGAGCTCACGCGCGACACCCTGGTGCGCTACGCCGGCGCCTCCGGTGACTTCAACCCCATCCACTACAACGACGCGGTCGCCGCCGAGGCCGGGCTGCCGGGCGTGATCGCCCACGGGATGCTCACCATGGGCACCGCGATCACCGGCCTGCTCGAGGCCATCGCGGATCCCACCGCCGTGCGTGCGTACTCGACCCGGTTCACCAACCCCATCCCGGTGCCGCCGACCGGATCCGCGCTCCTCGAGGTCGTCGCCGTCGTGGGAGCTCTCGACGAGACGGCGGGCACGGCCCGGATCGATCTGACCGCAGAGGTCGACGGCACCAAGGTGCTCGGCCGCGCCCGCGCCACGATCGCTCTGCCCGGTGGCGCAGGACAGGACGGCCGGGAGACCGCATGAGGCTCTCCGACCTGACCACGCTGCGCATCGGCGGCGAGATCGGCAAGCTCGTCGAGGCCCGCACCGCAGAGGAGGTGATCGAGGCCGTCTCCGCTGCGGATGCCGCAGGGGAGCAGCTGCTCGTGCTCGGCGGCGGCTCGAACCTGGTCGCCTCCGATGAGTCGTTCGAGGGCACCGTGGTCCTGCTGCGCGACCCCGAGGCCCCGCCGCTGCTGGACGCGACCTGCGAGGTCGGAGCCTCAGGGGAGCCGGACGGCATCCCCGTGGACCCGGCGGAGCTCACGCCGCTGGATCCCACCTGCGGAGGCGCCATCGTGGAGTACTTCGCGGGCGTGAACTGGGATCGGGCGGTGCGCTACGCGATCGCCCGGGAGATGGTCGGCATCGAGGCCCTGTCCGGGATACCCGGCACCGTCGGCGCGACCCCGATCCAGAACGTCGGCGCCTACGGCCAGGAGGTCTCGGCGACCATCTCGCGTGTGCGCACCTGGGACAGGGAGAAGAACGCGGTGCGCACCTTCTTCGCCGCCGACTGCGACTTCTCCTACCGCGACAGCGTGTTCAAGCGCACCCGATACGCCGGCCCGGTGCCCTCCGCCACCGGCCGCTACGTGGTGCTGTCGGTGACGTTCCAGCACACGATCGGCTCCCTCTCGGCACCGATCCGCTACGCGCAGCTGGCCGAGACGCTCGGCGTGGAGGTGGGACAGCGGGCACCGATGGACCAGGTGCGCGAGGCGGTGCTGAGGATCCGAGGATCCAAGGGCATGGTGCTCGACCCGCTCGACCACGACACCTGGAGCGCGGGCTCCTTCTTCACCAATCCGATCCTCGACGCCCACGAGGCCGAGCGCCTGCCCGCCGCGGCCCCTCGCTTCGATGCGGGCGGAGGCCGGATCAAGACCAGCGCCGCCTGGCTGATCAGCAACTCGGGCATCGAGCGCGGCCACGCGCTGGGGGAGCGGGCCTCGGTCTCGACCAAGCACTCGCTGGCGCTGACCAACCGAGGCGGAGCGGCCAGCGAGGATCTCGCGGCACTGGCCCGAGACGTGCAGCAGCGGGTCGAGGAGAGCTACGGCATCCGCCTCGTGCCCGAACCAGTGCGACTGGGCATCGAACTCTGACCCCGACAGCGAGCATCCCGCCCGCCGTCCTAAGATGGCAGGACGGCGCCCATCGCCGATCCGCCACGTCACTGCAGGAGGCCCTGTGAACGTCCTCGACCAGTCCATCGCCGAGCTCGACCCGGACATCGCCAAGGTGCTCGACCGCGAGCTGGGACGCCAGCAGCGCACCCTCGAGATGATCGCCAGCGAGAACTTCGTCCCGCGGGCCGTGCTCCAGGCGCAGGGCTCCGTGCTCACCAACAAGTACGCCGAGGGCTATCCGGGTCGCCGCTACTACGGCGGCTGCGAAGAGGTGGACGTCGCCGAGGAGATCGCGATCCAGCGCGCCAAGGACCTGTTCGGCGCCGAGCACGCGAACGTCCAGCCGCATTCCGGTGCGTCGGCGAACGCGGCAGTGATGCATGCGCTGGCGCGCCCCGGAGACAAGCTGATGGGTCTCTCCCTCGCGCACGGCGGGCACCTCACCCACGGCATGAAGATCAACTTCTCCGGCCGGCTCTACGAGATCGTCGCGTACGAGACCGAGCCCGGCACCGGCCTGATCGACATGGACAAGGTGCGCGAGCTGGCGGTCGCCGAGCAGCCCAAGGTGATCGTGGCCGGTTGGTCCGCCTACACCCGCCAGCTCGACTTCGCGGCGTTCCGCGAGATCGCCGATGAGGTGGGCGCAGTCCTGTGGGTCGACATGGCTCACTTCGCCGGTCTGGTCGCCGCGGGCCTGCACCCCAGCCCCGTCCCCTATGCGGACGTGGTCTCGACCACCATCCACAAGACCATCGGCGGCCCCCGCTCCGGCATGATCCTGTGCAAGGAGAAGTGGGCCAAGAAGATCGACTCCGCGGTCTTCCCCGGCCAGCAGGGCGGCCCGCTGATGCACGTGATCGCGGCGAAGGCCGTGGCCCTCAAGGTGGCCGCGACCGACGACTTCAAGGATCGGCAGGCTCGCACCCTCGAGGGCGCGAAGCTGCTGGCCGACCGTCTCCAGGCGGAGGATGCGAAGGCCGCCGGCGTGAAGGTCATCTCCGGTGGGACCGATGTGCACCTGGTGCTGGTGGACCTGGTGGACAGCGAGCTCGACGGCCAGCAGGCCGAGGACCGTCTCCATGAGGCCGGCATCACCGTCAACCGCAACGCCGTCCCCAACGATCCGCGCCCGCCGCGGGTCACGTCCGGGCTGCGTATCGGCACACCGGCGCTGGCCACCCGCGGCTTCGGCCGTGAGGAGTTCACCGAGGTGGCGGACGTAATCGCCCTTGCGCTGACCGGTGGCGCGGACGTCGCGGACCTGCGCAAGCGCACCGAGGCCCTGGCGGCTTCGAAGCCGCTCTACACCGACCTCCAGCAGTACTGACGACGACCGTGGGGCCCGGCACGCAGCGCCGGGCCCCGCGGCTGTCCCGCGGCCCTCACAGCCGCCGCATCCGCACCCAGCGACACCAAGGAGCGCCATGACGGCTCAGATCCTCGACGGCAAGGCCACCGCGACAGCGATCAAGGAGGAGCTCACCCAGCGCGTCGCGCGGCTGGTCAAGGGCGGCCACGAGCGACCCGGTCTCGCCACCGTGCTGGTCGGGGATGATCCCGGCAGCTCCGCATACGTGCGCGGCAAGCACCGCGACAGCGAACAGATCGGCCTGCACTCGATCCAGCGGCACCTCCCGGCAGACGCCACCCAGGCCGACGTCGTGGCCGTCGTCGACGAGCTCAACGCCGATCCCGCCTGCACCGGCTACATCGTCCAGCTGCCGCTGCCGAAGCAGATCGACACCGACGCGATCCTCGAGCGCATCGACCCCGCCAAGGACGCCGA
Source organism: Actinomycetales bacterium (assembly GCA_012799425.1). GTDB lineage: Bacteria > Actinomycetota > Actinomycetes > Actinomycetales > Dermabacteraceae > Brachybacterium. The sequence goes on from JAAZLF010000515.1 coordinate 4,572, forward strand.
CGGACTGCACCCGACCAACCTCGGCCGACTGGTGCTCAACGCCAACGCGCCGATCCACACGCCCCTGCCCTGCACCCCGCGCGCCGTGATCGAGCTGGTCGAGCGTCACGGTCAGGACTTCCGCGGCAAGGACGTCGTCGTCGTGGGGCGCGGCGTCACCGTGGGCCGCTCGATCGGTGCGCTGCTGACCCGGCGTGAGTACAACGCGACCGTCACCCTCTGCCACACCGGCACCACCGACCTGCCCGCCCATCTGCGGCGCGCCGACGTGATCGTCGCGGCCGCCGGTGCCGAGCACCTGGTGCGCGCCGAGGACGTCAAGCCCGGCGCGATCGTGCTCGACGTCGGCGTCTCCCGGCAGGAGGACCCGGCAGGCGGCAGGGCCAAGCTCGTCGGTGATGTCGATCCCGCCGCGGCCGAGGTCGCCGGCTGGATCAGCCCCAACCCCGGCGGCGTCGGGCCGATGACCCGCGCGCTGCTGCTGAAGAACGTCGTCGAGGCGGCCGAGCGCGCCGCCGGTATCCAGGAGCCCCAGTGACCCTCACCATCGCCACCGTCAACGTCAACGGCCTGCGTGCCGCCGCGCGGAAGGGGATGGGCGACTGGCTCGCCTCCACCACCGCGGATGTCGTCACCCTGCAGGAGGTGCGCGCCCCCGAGGAGCTGCTCGCCGGACTGATGGGGGAGGAATGGACGATCGTGGGGGAGGTCTCGCTGCTCAAGGGCCGCGCGGGCGTCGCGATCGCCGCCCGCACCTCGCTCGACCGCATCGATCTGGAGGGGGTGCGCCGCGGCCTGCCCGGTCTCGAGGAGGATTCGCACACCGGGCGCTGGCTCGAGGCGGATCTCGACGATCCGCTCGGCGACGGCACCGCGTTGACCGTGATCTCGTGCTACATGCATTCGGGCAACACCGAGAAGCCGCAGACGATGGTCGACAAGTACGCCTTCCTCGACGCGATGATGCTGCGCCTGGAGACGCTGCGTGCCGACGGCCGCCACGTGGTGCTGACCGGTGACATCAACATCGCCCACACGGAATGGGACATCAAGAACTGGAAGGGCAACCTGAAGTCCGCCGGCTTCCTGCCCGAGGAGCGCGCGTACCTCGATCGCCTCACCACCGACGCCGGCTTCGTGGATGTCCACCGCGCCCTCCACGGCGACGGTCCCGGCCCGTACACCTGGTGGTCGCAGCGCGGCAAGGCCTTCGACAACGATGCCGGCTGGCGGATCGACTACCAGCTGACCACCGAGGAGCTCGCCGCCAAGGCCACCTCAGCTCAGGTCGATCGTGCCCCGAGCTACGACACCCGCTGGTCCGACCACGCACCGCTGGTGGTCAGCTACACCTGACCACCTGCCGCGGCAGCGTCCGGCCCGGCCCGCGGCACGGGGCCCGCACGGCCCCGGGCGCTGCCGCGGGGCCGGGTCCGGCTGCGGTACATGGCCCGGACAGAGATAAGCGCGCTGGGGACCG
>JAAZLF010000516.1 GCA_012799425.1 Actinomycetales bacterium
GTAGGGGGCGAGCCAGGGGGCCAGCACCGCGACCGCGCACAGCACGGCCACGATCCCGATCCCGATCCGGCTCGTCAGGGGCAGCGCACGCCACCCGGTCAGCAGGCGGTTCATGCCGCGATCACCTCTCGGGAGTGCCGGACCCTGGGGTCCAGCAGCGGATAGAGCAGGTCGGCGAGGATGTTCGCGCAGATCACGCCGAGCGTTGCCAGGAGGAACGCCCCCTGCAGGAGCGGGTAGTCACGCACGGCGACCGCATCGGCGATCACCGTGCCGAGCCCCGGGTAGGAGAACACCGTCTCGACCACGACCGCGCCGGAGACCAGCGCCCCGGCGGCCATCGCCGCGTTGGTCGCGATGGGCAGCAGCGCGGTGCGCAGGGCGTGGCCCAGAGCGACCGTCCGCTCGGGCAGTCCCTTGGCTCGGGCGAGGCGCAGGAACGGCTCGTTCAGCACGGTGGTCATCGAGGCGCGGGCGAGCAGGAAGTAGGTGCCGATCGAGGACAGGATCATCGTGGCCAGCGGCATGAGCATGCGCCGGGCGGATTCCAGCAGCCAGGCGGCGCCGCCCTCGGGCATCTGTGCGGAGGCGTAGGAGGGCAGCCAGCCCAGCTGGGCGGAGAGCACCGCGATCAGCAGCATGCCGATCCAGAAGCCAGGCATCGAGTCCAGCGCGAGCACCCCCACCAGCAGCGTCCTGTCCTCGCCGTGACGGCCCGCGCCGCGGCGCCACGCCGCGAACGCACCAAGGAGGGAGCCGACGAGGATCGCACCGATCAGACCGAGCCCCACCAGCGCCACGGACCACGGCAGGCGCTCCAGCAGCACGTCGAGCACCGGCCGGTTGTGTCCGGTGGACAGCCCCAGGTCGCCGCGCAGGAGGTTCTGCCAGAAGCGTCCGTACTGCACGAGCACGGGATCGTTCAGTCCATAGATCTGCCCGAGCTCGGCGAGCTGCTCGGGGGTGGGGTCCCCCTCCCCGGTGTACATGATCAGCGCGGGGTCTCCCGGGGCGAGGCGGGGAAGGGCGAAGTTGAGGGTCACCGCCACCCAGAGCACGAGGGCGTGCTGCCCCAGCCTCGCCAGCGGCGCCCTCGCCCGTCGGCCTCCCGGGGCCCGGCCGCGCCGGGCGGCCGTGGGAGCGATGGTCGTCGACGTGCTCATGGTGGTCCTTCCCCGTCGGGCGGCCGGCCGACGGGGTCGTCGGCCGGCCGCCGCATGTCAGTGCTGGTGATCCTCGGAGGCGCCCTGCTCGGGAGCCTCCTCGGCCGGGGCGAGATCGGTGCGCTCGATGATCGCGTCGACCGCGCCGGAGTGCGCCGCCTCGACCACGTCGGACGGCAGGAACGACCACTTGTGGACGATGCCGTAGCCCGGGCTCTCGACTCAGCCGCCGTAGGTCTGGGACACCGCCCAGTGCTCCTCGGGGTAGAACAGCGGCACCGTGGTGGGTGCTGCGTTGTGGATCGTCTGCAGCTCCTGCATCACCTCGATGCGGGCGTCATGGGTGGTCTGCTTCAGCCAGGTCTCGTAGGTCGAGTCCCACTCCTCCCACTCCACGGGTGTCTCGAGCGCCCACAGGTTGCCGGAGCGGTGGGACATGATGAACTGATCGGGGTCGCCCACGCCGTGCGCGCCGATGAAGCTGACGAAGAGGTCGTAGTCCTTCGCGGCCGAGCGCTCCTTGAGGGTCGCGGCGTCCATGCCCTCGGTGGTGACGGTGATGCCGATCTCGGCGAGGTCCTCGGTGACGAGTTCGGCGGCACGCACATCCTGCGGGGTGCCGGAGTCGACGATGATCGTGAGCTCGATCGGCTTCCCGTCGATCTCGCGCACGCCGTCGCCGTCGGTGTCGGTGTATCCCAGGCCGTCGAGCAGCTGCTTCGAGGTCTCGGGGTCGGTCGGCGTGGAGTTGTCCGGGTTCGCGAAGGGGGCATCCGGGTGGGGGTAGCCCTGGGTGGCGGGCCGGCCCTGGCCGAGGGCGACGACGTCGAGCATCTGCTCCTTGTCGATCGCGTCGGAGACGGCGAGGCGGAAGTCCGGCTCGGTGAAGGGCTCGCGCAGGAAGTTCAGCTTGACCTCGGGGAAGCTGAGCGCCTGGGTGGTGAGGGTGTCCAGCTGGGCGGAGCCGGCGAACTGGTCGACGAGCTCGGGGCTGAGGGTGCGCTCGGTCGCGTCGATCTCGCCGGACTGCAGCGCGGTGAAGGTGGCGGACTGGTCGGTGATCACCGGCATGGTGATCGTGCCGACGGTGGGCTCGCCGGCGAAGTAGTCCTCGTTCGCCGTGAAGACGTAGCCCTCGGTGGGGCTGTACGAGGTGAGTCGGTACGGGCCGGTGCCCACCGGCAGGTCCTGGACGGTCTTCGCCTCGGCGGGGTCGACGTCCTCCCAGATGTGCTCGGCGACGATCGGGAGATCGGCGAGGGTCACCTCGGCCAGCGAGGGGCAGGCGTCGCGGCAGTCGAAGCGCACGGTGTCCTCGTCGACCTTCACCACGTCGTCGACGTAGGGGGTGTCGTTGACGTGGTGGGTGTAGCGGCCGGTGGGCGCCTCGTGCATGTACATGAAGGAGAACACCACGTCCTCGGCGGTGAACGGTTCGCCGTCCTGCCAGGTGACGTCGGTGCGCAGGTCGACCTCCCAGGTCACGGCATCGATCTGGCGCGCCTCGGTGGCGAGCCACGGCTGCGGGTCGTCGACGTAGGGCGAGGGGGCGAAGAGCTTGTCGTAGACCATCTCCACCATCTGGTCGCTCGCCCCGGAGAAGAGGTTCACCGGGCCGGAGTCCTCCTCCAGCGCGATGGTGAGCTCCTCGGCCGTGGCGGGGCCGGTGAGGTCGGCGGCCGTCGTGGCCGTATCGGCACCGGCGGTGCAGGCGGTCATCGTGCCGGCGAGCAGGAGCGCGGCTCCTGCGCCGAGCGCAGCACGGAAGGGTCGAGCGGTCATGGATCCTCGCTTCAGGGGGCATGGCGTCACAGAGGTCACGGGCGGGAGAGCTGGCCCCATTTCGCCCGTGGCCGCCGTTGAGGTTAGCCTAACCTCAGCACTTTACGAAAACACGTCCTTGCTTTTATGGGATGCGCCGACCAGGAGGCACTCCATGCCCTCACTCCTCCACCTCGTCCAACGGCCCACCACGGGGGCCGAGGACACCCCGCGCCTCGCAGTGCGTGACGTGTACGACCTCGACCGGATCGACATCGCCGCCTACAGCGGGATCATCCTCAGCGCAGGCTGCGACCAGCGCTACCTGCGCCGCCACCGGGAGAAGCTGTCGCAGTGGGTGCGCTCAGGAGGCAGGCTGCTGGCCAACGGCCACCCGCTCGAGCCCTTCCTGGACGACCTCCCGAAGCATCGCCGGATCGAGTTCCATTCCGTGCGCGACCTCTGGCTCACCGCGATGGAGCCGCACCCGATCTGGGAGGGCGTGGACCGCAAGGACCTCCTGCTGCGCACGGGCGTGCCGGGCGAGCACTCCTTCGAGACCCTCACCGAGATCGGGGTGGCAGGGTTCTACTCCCGCTCCTTCCTCGTCGACCTGCCCGCAGGCGGACGAGTGATCACCGGGATCGGGCCCGGCCGCCTGCCGGTCGACGCCTCCTACCCCCTCGGGGACGGGGAGGTGATCCTGCACCTGGGCAATGACCTGATCACCTTCGCCCGTCCCGGCACCACTGCCGCTCACCTCGGGGAGCAGGCGCTCGCCCATCTCGAGAACGCCCCGATCCTCGCGGAGGCCTCCCGATGAGCCGCATCGCCTTCCTCCACACCGGATCCTTCCCCCACCTCGCCGACCTGCGCGACCCCGCCCTGCGTGCGATGGGCATCAGCGACGTCTACGCGCCCGAGCTGGAAGAGGGAGGGCTCGACGGCTTCGATGCGCTGTTCGTCGCCGCCCGCCTCCATCCCGGCGTGCTGGCCCGCGTCGCGCCGCTCGTCGTCGACTTCCTGCAGACTCCGGGGGCGCGGGTCTACATCGACGGCGAGAACTCCGTGGGCGACTGGCTGCCCGGCACCACCGAGACCCGCCGCGGCACGAACTTCTGGGGCTGGCGCGTCGGGGAGGACGTGGGCCGCCGCTCGGTCAACACCGACCATCCCTTCTGGCAGAACCTCGCCCATGATGCCGTGCACTGGCACTACCACGGGGTGCTCACGCATCCGGAGTCCGCGGTGCCGCTGGTGCGTCTCGAGGTGCTCCCCGAGCACGCCGACGACGCCGACGGGGGCGAGGACCCGTGGCGGATCCCCTACCGGGCGATCCCGGGGCACCCGAACACGCTGATGTACTACGACCCGCAGACGTTCCCGGCCGAGCTCGTGGTGAGCACGATGGACTCCTCGTACCACCACGGCTCCGGGTTCATGCCCGGCGCGACCCAGCTGATGTTCCGGATGTTCTACTGGCTGCGCGACGCGCGGGCGGAGGCTCCCGGCGAGATCCGGGAGGCAGCCGCCGGGTGAGACATCGCGTGGTGCGCGCGCCGGCTCAGGCGAGCATGATCCCGGCGATCGCGGCGCTCATCAGGTTCGCGAGCGTGCCGGCGAGGATCGCCTTCAGGCCGAGCTGGGCGATCTCGGAGCGGCGCTGCGGCGCGATGCCGCCGAGCCCGCCCAGCAGGATCCCCAGCGAGCTGAGGTTCGCGAAGCCCGTCAGGGCGAAGCTGGTGATCGCGGCGGCCTTCGGGCTGAAGGCGTCGATCTCGGGGCCGAAGCCCGCGAAGGCCACGAACTCGTTGACCACGACCTTCTGCCCCACGAAGGTGCCGGAGGCCGCGGCCTCCTCCCAGGGCACGCCGATCATCACCATGACCGGCGCGAAGACCCAGCCGAGGATCTGCTGGAAGGTGAGGTCGCCGGCGCCGAACCAGCCGCCGACGACGCCGATCAGCAGGTTGATCAGCGCGATCAGCGAGATGAAGGCCAGCAGCATGGCGCCCACGTTCAGGGCGAGCTTGAGCCCGTCGGCCGCACCGCCGGCGGCGGCGTCGATGACGTTGCTGTAGCCGAGCGAGCCAGGATCCTCCTCGTCCTCCTCCGACGCACGGGCACCTCCCGCCTCGCCGCCGCCCGCAGCGGGGGCGGCGGCGGTGGTGGCCTCGCGGGTCCCGGAGCCCTCGGCAGCGACAGCGTCCTCGCCGGCGCGCCCGCGGCCGTGGCTGGTCGCGGCGACCATCTCGGCCTCGCGGGCGAGCGCGTCCGGATCGTCCTCCGGCATCAGGATCTTCGCCATCAGCAGCGCGCCGGGCGCGGCCATGAAGCTCGCGGCGATGAGGTACTCCAGCGGCGCACCGAGGAGCGAGTAGCCCACCAGCACCGACCCCGCGACGGTGGACAGCCCGCCCACCATCACCGCGAACAGGCCCGAGCGGGACAGCCCCTTGATGTACGGACGGATCACCAGCGGGGCCTCCGTCTGGCCCACGAAGATGTTCGCGGCGGTGTTCACCGACTCCGCGTACCCCGTGCCGAGCACCTTCCCGAGCGCGCCGCCGAGCCACTCGACGATCTTGGGCAGGATCCGCCAGTGGTACAGCACCGCGGTGAGCGAGGCGAAGAAGACGATCACCGGCAGCACCTGCAGGGCGAAGATGCTCCCCTCCCCCTCGAGCGGCAGCAGCGGCCCGAACAGGAACGAGATGCCTTCGCCGGAGGATTCGATGACGGCTTGGAACCCGGCCGAGACCTTCTGCAGCGCCCATCTGCCGGGGGCCCAGTACAGGACGATCACCCCCAGCCCCAGCTGGAGGGCGAAGGCGCCGATCACGGTACGCAGGCGGATCGCGCGGCGATTGCTCGACAGCGCGACGGCGATCAGCAGCAGCCCGGCCATGCCGCCCAGGCCCCAGAGCAGGTCGACCATCGCACTCACCTCACAGCGGATCGGGGACAGGGCGCGGTCGTGCGCGCCAGTGTAGGGGCGGACGCCCGTGCATGGAGGCGCGGAGACGACCCCAGCCGGTAGCGTGGCCTGTCATGGACACCGCACGCCACGATCACGTTCGGATCCTCGACGGGGAGATCGGGGACGAGGAGCTCGTCGAGGAGCTCCGCGGCCTGCTCGGAGAGGTCAGCGGGTTCGAGCAGCTCGCCGAACGGATGGCCCTGCTCTCCGATCCGCGTCGCCTGCGGCTGCTGTTCTGCCTCCATGCCCACCCTCGGGTGCGCAGCTCGGACCTCGCCCGGGCGATCGGTGCGCACGAGTCCACCACCTCGCACGCGCTCGCGCTGCTGCGCGAGGCGGGCTGGGTGCGCGCCACGCGCAGCGGCCGCGCGGTCCGCTACGAGCTGGCCGACGATTTCGTCCATGACCTGCTGCACGACCTCGGCTCCGATCACCTCCCAGGGGTGGGCCACTCCCATGAGCACAGCCCGGAGCACCCGCACGAGCAGCCCTGCGACGGCACCGCCCGGCAACTCTGATCGCCACCATGCACGGACACTTGTAGAGTCCTACAAGTGAAGAACGAGCGGGCAGCGGGGACGACCCTGCACGAGACGCCGGGCCTCACCCCGCACACGGCCGGGGGCCAGAGGTCAGCGACATCCAGCCCCGACGTGCCCGACGTGCTCGGCGTGCGCTCGCGGGCCCGGCGCTCCGCCCTGGTCCTGGCCTGCCTCGCCGCCGCCGCGCTGCTCAGCCTGCTGATCTGCCTCGGCATCGGCCCGGTGCCGATCTCCCCGACCACGACCGCGCAGGTGATCGGCCATCACCTCGGCCTGCCGACCCCCGCCGCCGGGGAGGCCTCGATCGATGCGATCGTCTGGGATGTGCGGCTGCCGCGCGTGCTGATGGGGGCGGCCGTGGGCGCCTGCCTCGCGATCAGCGGCGCGGCGCTGCAGGCGATGGTGCGCAACATGCTCGCCGACCCCTACATCCTCGGCGTCTCCGGGGGTGCCTCCACCGGCGCGGCGGCCGCGATCCTGTTCGGGGTCGGCGCCGCGTTCGGACAGTACGCGCAATCGCTGCTCGCGTTCGTCGGCGCGCTCGGGGCGGCGCTGCTGGTGTTCTTCATCGCCCGCGCCGGCGGGCGGGTCACCTCGCTGCGGCTGCTGCTCTCCGGGGTCGCGGTGGGCTATGCGCTCACCGCCGTGACCAACCTGCTGATCTTCTCCTCGGACTCCGCCGAGGGGTCGCGCTCGGTGATGTTCTGGATGCTGGGTTCCCTGTCGCTGGCGCGCTGGAACGCCTTCCTGCTGATCGCGGCGCTCGCGGCCGCCCTCGGAGTGCTGGGGATGGTCTCCGGCGCGCGGGTGCTGGATGCGCTGAGCGCCGGCGACGAGATCGCGCACGGCCTGGGCATCTCCCCGGACCGTGCCCGGATCGGCTTCCTGCTGATGGTCTCGCTGTGCACCGCGGCCGCGGTCGCCGGCGCCGGTGCGATCGGTTTCGTGGGCCTGGTCATCCCGCACCTGGCTCGGCGCCTGGTGGGAGCTCGGCACCGTGTGCTGATCCCGGCGAGCGCCCTGCTGGGCTCGCTGTTCCTGCTGTGGGCCGACGCCTTCGCACGGGTGGTGATGCAGCCGCGCGAGCTGCCGATCGGCGTGATCACCGCGGCGATCGGCGCCCCGTTCCTGCTGCTCCTCGTCCGCCGCCTCTACTCCCGTCATGGGTGAGCGGGGTGCTGCGAGCCGGCGAGCGGGAGGAGCTCGCTCGAGCACGCAGCACTGAGCACCCGCCCGACCCCTCAGCCCGCACCGCCCCCTCCGGAAGGTTCCCCATGGACCAGCCCCCCATCCGCCGCCCCGCCGTCGGTCTCGTGCGTCGGCGCACCGCTTTGGCCGGTCTGCTCGGGTTGGTGAGCCTGACTGCCGCCTGCGGCGCGGACGCAGGCGATGCCGACACGGCATCGGACGGCGGCGGCGAGGCGGGCGGCTTCCCGCTCGAGCTCGCGAACTGCGAGGCGACGCTCACCATCGAGGCTCCGCCGGAGCGGATCGTGCTGCTGGAATCCGCGCCGGTGACCGCGCTCGACGGGATCGGGGTGCTGGACAGGGTCGTCTCCCGCGCCGGCGCCTTCCCGCCCGGTTACTACGACGAGGACCTGACCGGCCGCCTCGAAGCGATCCCGGCCCTGTCCGAGGACATCGACGCCTCCGGCCACCTGCAGATCTCGCAGGAGCTGGTGATCGCTCAGCAGCCGGACATCGTCTTCGGGCTGCCGAACGGGGTCACCCGCGAGGCGCTTGCCGATGCGGGTGCCGAGGTGCTGGTCCAGGACATCTACTGCGGCGACCTCGCGGAGCGGTCGAGCTTCGAGACGCTGTACGCCATGATCAGCACCTACGGCAGGATCTTCGACCGGGTCACGGAAGCGGACTCGCTGGCCTCCGGCCTGCAGGAGCGGGTCGCCGCGGTCTCCGACTCCGCCCGAGGCCTCACCACGGCGACCGCGGCCGTGCTCTATCCCTCGCTCGGCGGCGGGCCGCTGTACACCTATGGCGCCGGCTCGATGGTCACCGCGCAGCTGGACGCGCTCGGCATCGAGAACGTCTTCGCCGACACCGCAGAGCGCGTGTTCGAGATCAGCTCGGAACCGCTGCTGGCGGCCGACCCGGACGTGCTGATCGTGCTCCACCAGAGCGAGGGCGACGGCACCGCGCTCACCGCGGAGATGATCACCCAGGATCAGCTCTCCGGCCTGCGCGCCGTCCAGGAGCAGGCGGTGCTGCCGCTGCTGTTCAACTTCGCAGAGCCCTCCTCACCGCTGGTGGTCGACGGGCTGGAGAGGATCCACGAGTGGCTGCTCGAGCTGGAGGGATGAACGTGCCGGTGCTGGAGGCTCGCGGCCTCCGCCATGCCTTCGGCACCGCCGAGGTGCTGCGCGGGGTGGACCTGTCCGTCACCGATGGCGAGGTGGTCGGTCTCGTCGGTCCCAACGGCAGTGGGAAGACCACCGCCCTGCGGATCCTGCACCGCGCCCTGGTGCCGAGCGCCGGCCAGGTGCTGCTCGCAGGCCGTGACCTCGGCGAGCATTCGGGCCGCGAGCGGGCGCAGCAGATCGCGGTGATGGCCCAGGAGCTCGCCGGCGAGGTCCCGCTGAGCGTCGCGGACGTGGTGCTGCTGGGGCGCATCCCGCACGCGGGGGCCTTCGGCTCCAGCTCCGAGGAGGATCTGCAGATCGCCGCCGAGGCGCTCGCCGACGCCGGCGCCCTGCACCTGGCGCGGCGCGAGTTCGGGCTCCTCTCCGGCGGCGAGAAGCAGCGGGTGCTGATCGCCCGCGCGCTCGCCCAGCAGCCCCGGCTGCTGCTGATGGACGAGCCCACCAACCATCTGGACATCGGCTCCCAGCACCACGTGCTGCAGATCGTGCGCGGACGGGGCCTGGCGACGGTGGTCGTGCTGCATGACCTGAACCTCGCCGCCCGCTACTGCGACCGGGTGATCGTGCTGGACCGCGGCCGAGTGCAGGCCGAGGGCCCGCCCTCCTCTGCGCTCGCGGCGGAGCTGGTCACCGCCACCTACGATGTCGCCGCCGAACGCGCCACCGCCGACGACGGCACCGCCCAGCTCCTGTTCCGCGGGCACCGCCCCGCACCCGCCACCCGCCCGGAGGAGACCCCCGTTGACGCCCACCGCTGAACCCGTCCAGGAAGCCTGGAACCAGTACTGGTCCCGGTACGCCGCGGAGTACGACGAGCACCAGCTGGCCCGGCTCGCCCGCCCGGGCGAGCGCGAGACCTGGGCCCGGGTATGGGGCTCCGTGCTGCCCGCAGGAACGCAGACGATCCTGGACGCCGGCACAGGCAGCGGGAACATGGCGCTGCTGCTCGCCGGTGAGGGCTACGAGGTGACCGGCATCGACCTCGCGGCCGGGATGCTCGAGCAGGCACGCGCCAAGGCGGAGCGCCACCCTCACCCGCCGACCTTCCTCGTCGGCGATGCGGTGGACCCTCCGTTCTCGCCGGGATCCTTCGACGCGATCGTCTCGCGATACCTGCTGTGGACGCTGCGGGACGCTCCCGCCGCCCTCGAGCGCTGGCACCGGGCGCTGCGCCCCGGCGGGGTGCTGGTCGCGGTGGACGCACCCTGGTTCCAGACACCCGAGGAGCTCCCCCGGCAGACCGCGCGGCAGCAGCATTTCGCCTCGGCCTATGACGAGACCGCCTTCGCCCGCCTGCCCTTCGGCCGTGCCGGGACGGCACAGATCCGCGCCGAATGGGAAGCGGCGGGCTTCACGGACGTACGGGTCGACCCCTTGCCCGAGGTGCTCGCACTGGACCGGGCGCACGGCGTCGCCCCCGGCCACGAGCCGGAGCTGCAGTACCGGTTCAGCGCGCGCCGCGCGGCCTGACGGGGGTCAGCTCCCCACCGGGTACTCCACATAGGCGAGCTGTCGCGAATCCGGGGCCCAGCTGTTCACGTTCATCGTGCCCTGCCCGCCGAACACCCGCGCGAGATCGCGGATGCCGGTGCCGTCTGTCGCACACAGGCGCAGCAGGACCTCGCGATCGGCGGGGTGCCCCTGCGTACCGGGCGGGAAGCTCACGTAGGCGATCCGGGCGCCGTCCGGGGAGAGGTGCGGGAACCAGTTCACGCGCTCGTCGTCGGTGAGCTGCTCGTGGCCCGAGCCGTCGGCCCGCATCCGGAACAGCTGCGCGTGGCCGGCGACGCTGCTGCCCCGTTCGGAGTTGAAGTAGATCCAGGCGCCGTCCGGGGAGAACTCGGCGCCGTCGTCGGGGTGCTCGTCCTTCGTGAGGGCGGTGGCCCCACCGCCGGTCGCGGGGCTCGTCACCACGTTCGGGGCGATCCAGGAGCCGTCGGCCCGCCGCTCGACGGCGATGTACGCGAGGGTCGTGCCGTCGGGGCTGACGCCGTGCAGGAAGTGCAGTCGCCCGTCGTCCCGGGTGATCTGCACGGCGGGGCCGCCGGCGAGCGGGGCGCGATGGATCCGGCCGTCGTCCGCGGAGACGAAGACGTGCTCGCCGTCGGGGTCGAGCACGTGGTCGTTGTTCAGCGCCGGCAGACCCCCGAGCTCGATCCGCTGCGGCATCCCGCCCTCGGCGGCGAGACGGAACAGGTGCCCGTCGCCGTTGAGGATCAGCTCCGCGCCGTCGAGCGTCCAGTTCGGTGCCTCGTAGAGCACGCTGGCGGATTCGTGGAGGACACGGTCCTCGCCGGTGTCGACATCGATCACGTGGACGCGGGAACGCTGGCCGGGAGCGAGAGTGCGGGGCACGGGAACGACCTTGTCACGAGGGGCTGGTGGCCCCATCCTGTCACTCCCCCCGGTCCTGGGCACCGGACGTCGGGGCCCTTGACCACCGGCGTCACCGCCCGGTCGGGCCCCGAACTCTGGAAGCCATCGCCGGTCACGACAATGGCCTCTAGACAACACTGTGTGTCACACACTATGGTGTGAGGCATGGGCGAATCCCTCGATCTCCACCTGCAGGAGCTCCGGCGCGGCACCGTCGTGCTGGCGTGCCTGCAGCTGCTGCGCACCCCCGGATACGGCTACGGCCTGCTCCAGGATCTCGAGGGCCACGGCTTCGCCACCGACGCCAACACGCTCTACCCCCTCCTGCGTCGCCTCGAGAAGCAGGAGTTCCTCACCAGCGAATGGAACACCGACGAGTCCCGGCCGCGGAAGTTCTACCGCACCTCCCCTGAGGGAGAGCGCCTCGCGGGCACCCTCACCGCCGAGTGGAGCGCGTTGACCAGCGCCATCCGCTCCCTCACCACCGACCCACCCAGGGACGAGGAGTCCTGACATGAACACCGAACTCACCGAGCGCTACCTCCGGGCCGCGATCACCGGCCTGCCCGCCTCGACGCAGGAGGACCTCCGCACCGAGCTGACCGCGCTGATCATGGACGCCACCGAGGCGCGGATCGACCAGGGCGAGGAGCCCTCACAGGCCGAACGGGCCGTGCTCACCCAGCTGGGCGACCCCGCGATCCTCGCCGCCGAGTACGCGGATCGCCCTCTTCATCTGATCGGCCCGGGCTACTACCTCACATGGCGACGGCTGCTGAGGCTGCTGCTGTGGATCGTGCCCGCCTGCGCCGTCGCCGGCGTCGCGATCGGCCAGGTCCTCGTGGGGTCGGAGCTCGGCACCGTGATCGGCGAGTCGATCGCCGTGGGCATCGGCGCCGTCGTGCACGTGTGCTTCTGGGTGACGGTCGTGTTCATGGTCCTCGAGCGCACCGGAGCGGACACGGGCACCGCCTGGGACCTGGACCAGCTGCCCGAGCTGGACTCCCCCACCACCAGCCGCGTCGACGCGATCGCTTCCGTGGCGCTCGTCGTCATCGGCACGGTCGCGGTGCTGTGGGATCAGCTCCGCGGGATCCTCCGCATCGATGGGGAGGCCCTGTCCCTCCTGAGCCCGGGCCTGTGGCCCGGGTGGATCGCGGCGCTGCTCGCGCTGATGCTCCTCGAGGCAGTCCTCGCCGTGGCGGTCGCGCTCCGCCGGCGCTGGAGCCCGGCGCTGGCCACGATGAACACTGCGCTGGCGGTGCTGTTCATGAGCTGGGCGCTCACCCTGATCGGCCGCGACCAGCTGGTCAATCCCGAGTTCGTGGATCTCGCCCTGCGAAGCAACGGGGTGGACGAGACCGCTCTGAGCGTCATCGCCGTCATCCTGGTGCTCTCGATCATCGGCACCTCCGCGTGGGACATCGCCGATGGCTGGCGGAAGACCGCCCGGGATCGTCGGCGGTGAGCATGCGGCGCCCGCAGGGCGCTCGTGATCAGGTCTCGCCGGTGGAGACGGAACGCCCCGCTGCGGCGGGCCCGGCCCCCGCCGTCCCGTCGTTCCGGGCGTGCTCGTCACGGCGGGTCGCACAGAGGCTGGCCAGCAGCGCCA
>JAAZLF010000517.1 GCA_012799425.1 Actinomycetales bacterium
GACGGCCATCAGCCCGTCCGCTCCCCGCTTCCCCTTGCCCAGAACGGATCCTCCACGCATGGCCAAGCCACGAATCCGTCGGCTCCCAGCCGTCGTCCTCGCGATTGCCGGCCTCTTGGCCGCCGGCCACATCGGTGCGACGCTCGCCTTCACCGGCCCCGAGACTCCGCTGAAGCAGTCGATGCAGCCCGCTCTGAACCGCTACTTCCTCGGCCCGCTCGACCAGGGATGGAACCTCTTCGCCCCCGGCCCCTACTCGCAGGACGAGTACATGATGGTGCGCGCCTGCACCAGTGACTTCGAGACCTGCGCCGGAGGTGCAGACGCCGGAGCCGAGTTCACTCCCTGGCGCGAGGTCACCGCAGAAGAGGTCGCAGCAGTGGAGTACAACATCTTCGCCAACCGCGAATCTCGCCAGTCGAAAGTGGTGCACGGCCGTTTCTGGCCCGCGGCCTCGAAGCTGAGCGACGAACAGCGTGAGATCGCAGCGGGCAACCACATCGACGGCGAGCCCATCTTCGGAGTGGACCTCTACTCCCCCGAGGCGGAAGAAGCCTTCAGCCCGAACGAGCTGAACAACCTCCGCTCCTACCAGCGGCTCGAAGATGTCGCCGTGGGCCTGGGCAGTCTGTACATGTACCAGGACTACGGCGAGGCGGCGACGCTCGTGGAGGTGCGCATGCTCCGCAAAGCCGTGCCCTCCTTCTCCCAGCGCCACGATCCGCCCGAGGAGCGGACACAGCACTGGACGAACATCGGGTGGCGCCCGGTGACGACGTTCGACGAGGAGGTGTATGCGGCATGGTCGTGAAAGACTCCGAACGCACTCCCGCAGCCATGGGGCCGACGCCCATCCGCAGCTGGGCGCGCAAGAACCGCCACTTCCCCGGGAAGCTGCTCGACCGCGTAGTGGGGTGGTTCATCGAGAACCGCCACGCGGACTACGGTTTCGCCGTCATGCGGATCGCCTCCGGCAGCTTCCTGCTCGGCTGGCTGCTGCTGAACCTCCCGATCGCCTCACGCATCTGGGGCCCCGGCTCCGCGTACTGGCAGCCCTACCGCGAGATCCTCGGCTACAAGTTCCCGTTCACCTTCCTGCAGGAAGCCGGGCCCGGGTTCTTCTGGGCCTGGTACCTGGTCACGATCGCGCTGGTGGTCGCCTTCACGCTGGGCTGGCGGACCCGCATCGTCACCCCCCTGCTGTTCATCGCGTATACGGCGCTGAACGGCCAGAACACGCCGATCTCCGACGGCGGCAACTACTTCATCCGGATCATGCTCATCTACCTGATCCTGGTGGACGTCTCCCGGCGGTGGTCGCTGGATTCGCGTCGGCGCGCGAAGACGAACAGCCCCGAGACCCAGACCGGCTCCGTGCTGCACAACATCGGGCTGTGCCTCGTCGTCGCGCAGATCTGCATCGTGTACCTCGAAGCCGGCCTCTACAAGGTCCAGGGCTCCCTCTGGCAGGACGGCACTGCCGTCTACTACCCGCTCCAGTCCGAGGCCTACGGGGTGTTCCCTCCGCTCGCGGACCTCATGACTCACTGGACCTTCCCGGTGGTCATCGCCACCTACGTCACCGTGCTGGCACAGGTCGCCTTCCCGTTCCTGCTGTTCAACAAGATCACGCGACGCTTCGCACTCATCGTGCTCCTGGGGATGCATCTCAGCATCGCCGTCGCCATGGGCCTGCCCTTCTTCTCGGGCATCATGGCCTCGGCCGATGCGGTGCTCGTCTCCGGAGCCACCTGGGTCGCGATCATCACCTGGCTCCGCATAGCCCTCACCGAGAACAGAGCCGCGCTCGCCCTCCGCGCCAAGATCGACGCGCGCCGGGCTCCGCAGGCGGCAGAAGGCGCCGTGGACGACTCGCCCGACTCCACGACAGAGCCTGAGACAGAGCCTGATGCCGTGGACGAGGGCTCGGAGGACGCACCCCGCGTCGCCGCTGCGCAGACTACGCAGAAGGAGTGAGCTGACGGCGCCGCAGCCCGGGCATCACTGCTGCGGCGCCGGCAGCTCCCCGTCATCCTGAGCAGC
>JAAZLF010000518.1 GCA_012799425.1 Actinomycetales bacterium
GCGACGGCGGCGGTGAGGGTGTCCACGACGTCGGCCAGGGCCTGCGCACCGCCCACATTGCCGGGGAAGACCACGTAGGGCATGCCGAGGACCTCCTCGGGGGCCTGCTGGGCGGAGAACAGCGAGACCTGCCCGGCCCAGAACTGGCCCTCGACGCGGGCGCGGCGGATCCCCAGCCCGTTCTCGGCGACCTCGTGGGAGGTGATCCCGCCCTTGGCCACGACCCAGGCGGGACGGGCGGTGCGCACGCGCTGGACCACCTCGACCACGGCGTCGGAGACGCTGCGGGCGATCGCGAGCGACTCTGCGGGGTCGTCGGTGCGCACCAGGTCGCGGCTGGTGTAGAGCACGCAGTCGCTGCCGGCGAGCGCCTGGCGGACGGCGCCGACCAGCTCATCGAGGTGCGTCTGGCGCCGCTCGTCGAGCACGGAGGGGACGTGGATCTCGAACTCGGTGAGGGTGCCGCGCTCCTGCACGGCGCGCAGCTGGGTGGTGGTGAGCCCGACGTGCGAGCCGACGACCACCAGACCGTGCTCGAGCCGTCCCCCGGGGACGCTGATGACGCCGGCATCGACCACGCGGGCGCCGCTCTGACCCGTCAGCGGCCGCACGAAGGACGGCGCGCAGCGGGTGACGTAGCTGCGGCCCTCCGCCTCGAGCGCCGCCATCGCCTCGGCGACGATCTCCATGTCGGAGTACTCGGTGGCGTTGACGACCACCCAGGCGCGCTCGCGCGCCCCGGCGAGGATCTCGCGCACGCGGGCCGATCCGCCCGAGCGGATGTCCTCGAGGGAGATGCTGAGAACGCTCGCGGCGGCGACTGCCCCTCCCGAGCGCTCGGCGAGGAACTCCCGCAGGTCGGAGTGGGAGTAGCCGAAGGTGGCGTCGCGAGCGAAGTCGGTTTCGGCGACCTCGACCGCCTCCCCCTCCACCGTGGCGTAGTGGATGTCGCCCTCGGTGAAGCGGCCCGCCTCGATCATCGCAGGGCACAGCACGAACGCATCGACCTCGACGCCGCGGGCGGCGAGCTCGTCCGCGATCGCGACCGGTTCGGCGATCACGTGCCCGCGCAGGGTGGAGTCCGAGCGGGAGACCACGTGCAGGCCGCTCGCGGGTATCCCGCCGTCGAGCACTCCCCCGACGATCCGCCGGTTCATCGCCACCGCCTCGGCCTCGTCCAGGGCGCGGGTGTTGGTCAGCACGAAGCAGGCGCTGCCCGGCTCCGAGAGCACCTCGAGAGGGATCGAGGGATCGTCGTCGAAGGCCACGTCGATCCCCGCCACGCACTGCGAGCCGGTGGGGTCATCATCGAGGACGAGCAGGCGACGGGAGGGGGCGGCGGTCACGGGGGCCTTCTTTCGGTGGTCGAGGGGTGGAGCGGGCACGGCTGAGGGCCGGTGCGTGATCACGCACCGGCCCTCACTGTCTCAGACGCAGGTCATGCGAAGATGACGAACACCACCGCCGACAGCGCGAAGCCGACGAGCGAGATGCTGGTGCCCACCACCGACCAGGTCTTGAAGGTGGTCACGGTGTCGAAGCCGCAGAACTTGCCGATCAGCCAGAACCCGGA
>JAAZLF010000007.1 GCA_012799425.1 Actinomycetales bacterium
GATGGTCAGGTCACCCCGGCCGGTTCCCCGGTGACCGTCGACGGCGGCCACTGCCTGCATCTGGACGAGACGAACTCGCTGCGCGTGGACTCCTCGGAGGACTGCGCGGCAACCCATGACGAGGCCTGGTTCGCGGACGGCTCCGGCCGGATCCACCTGGCGGCCGACGCCGGCATGTGCCTGACCTACACCTCGCCGACCACTGTGCAGCCGTGCTCGATGAACGATCCGGCACAGCACTGGGTCCTCCAGGAGGGCGGCTACGTGGTGCGTGCGAACGCGACCAACTCCGCGCTCGACGCCAACCGCAGCACCGGCTACGTCACCACCTATGCCCTCTCGGGGACGAATAACCAGAAGTGGGACTCGTTCGAGACGGCGGACAACGTGCTGCTGAACTACCTCTCCTCGAACGCGCTGACCCTGCTGTCGGCCGTCGGGCCGCTGCCAGAACCGGTGGCGCCCGAGGAACCGAAGGAGCCCACGGAGCCGGTCGAGCCAGAAGAGCCCACCGAACCTGCAGAACCCACGGAGCCGGGCGAGTCCGTCGAGCCGGATAAGCCCACGGAGTCGAGCGAGCCGGCAGGGCCCAGCGAGCCGACGGGGTCGGCGGCGCCGGCAGCACCCGACACCGGGGCCACCGCGCCGACGGACGACTCGACCGCAGTCCGCGCCTCGGACCTTGCACGCACCGGCGTCTCGGCGATGGCGACCGCGTTGATCGGCGCGGCCGCGCTGATCGCCGGCGCTGTGCTGCTGATCGTGCGGCACCGGCGCACCGGGCGCTGAGCGCGCGGCGGCAGGCTCCGCTCGGGCAGAGCTTGCCGCCGCCGGTCCCCCCGGTTCACGATGACCTTCCCCGGGCCCCGCACTCCAGGAGATCGGTCCATGAGCATCGTCCGCACCACCGTGGGCATCGCCGGCACGTGCTATGCCGCCAATGCCGCGCTCGGTGTCTCAGTGGCGATGGGCATGGTCAACACCTCCGGAGCGCGGTGGGTGCATCACGGCCTCTTCATCGCCACCGCATCCACCACCGGGCTCGCCCTGGCTCTCGGCGCGGCACAGCGCGACCCATCGGCCCTTGCCCTGGGCGTCGCGACCCTCCCCCTGGTGCTGCTGCAGCGCCGCGGCTCGCGCCCGCTGCCGCGCCACGCACGTACCGCCGCCCTCGCGGCCCCGTGCTACGTTGCCGCCGTGCTTCTGACACGGAGGTGATGATGGAGTTCCTCGACGCTGTCTTCGGCCGGCGGACCACCAACGGTCCGTTCCGGCCCGATCCCGTCCGCCCCGAGCATCAGCAGCTGCTGATCCGCGCCGCCGCCGCGGCACCCTCCCAGTTCAACAGCCAGCCATGGCGGTTCGTGCTGATCGAGGATCCGGGCACGATCGGCGAGATCGCCCGCATCAGCGGGGAGAGCATGACGCAGGTGATGAGCGAGGGGACGTTCTTCCACCGATATCGCAAGTACTTCCGCTTCTCGCAGCAAGAGATGGACGCGACGCGCAGCGGCATGCTGTTCGATCGGCTCCCGGCGCCGCTGCGCCCCTTCACCAGTCAGGTGTTCACCAGCTCCGGGCAGAAGCTGATGAACCGACTGCGGGTGCCGCGCAAGCTCGGTGAGGAGAATCGGAAGCTGGTGGCGGGCTCGCCCCTGTTGATCGGAGTGATGCTCGAGCGCGGCGAGTACCGCCCCGAGGCGCTCTCGGGCTTCTACTCCGTGTTCAGCATGGGCGCGGCGATGGAGAACCTCTGGCTGACCACCACCCAGCTCGGGATGGGCATCCAGTTCGTCTCCTTCCCGATGGAGGTGCCGGAGCACTGGGAGCGCATCACCCGGCTCCTGCGGGTGCCGGACGAGCTCGAGCTGATGGCCGTCTACCGCCTGGGCTACCTCCCGGAGAGGACGCGTCGGCCGGCGATCGACTGGTCCAGCCGGGAGCGGAAGCTGCCCTCCCAGTTCGTCTTCCGCGAGAGCTGCGAGAGCCCGCAGACGGGCTGGGACGAGGACAGCCGACCCGCACCGTGACCGCCCGCCGGGGCCGTGGCCGTCAGCCGGCGTCCGCGCATTCCTCGGCCACGTCGACATGGACCGTCAGCTCGGAGAAGCCCTTGGCGCGGAAGCTCAGGGTCACCCCTTCGCCGGTGCTCGAGGTGGTGAGCCAGCCGCCGGTGCCCCCCGTCGGGGTCGGGGCGGCCGGGAGGCCATGGGATTCGAGCGCCTCGGTGAGCGCGCTCGCGATCCGTTCGTGCTCAGCGGGCTCGCGCCCCAGATAGACATCGCATCGACGGGTGGGGAGCGTGATCCGGCAACCGGTGTCGCTCGGCGTCTCCCGCGCGGGGGCGGAGTCCTCCCAGCTGAGGCCGCCGAAGGCGGCGTCGAGGGAGACCTGGGCGTCCTCCAGCAGAGCAGCCGCCGCTGCGCGGGCCTCCTCGGAGTCCATGGGGCTGGTGGTCACGGTGGTCTCCTCATCGGTCGGCTCATCGCCCGAGCAGCCGGTCAGCACGACGAGACCGGCAAGGGCTCCCGCCAGAACCACGGTCCGTCGGTCATGCACGGTCGTCGCCATGCGGGGCATCGTGTACTCCTCGTGCTGTCGTCCTGTCGTCCGACGCGAACGTCAGGAACAGTGTCACCGTCCCGACACAGCAACGCAATCGCGCTTGGTGGGGACTTCTCCCCATGATGGTGAGGGCGGACTGTTCGACCCGGAGTCCTGGAGCGATAGAGATGGCGCCGTGCCCCGAGACACCGTGAGCACCCATGTCTACGTGGTCGCCGACGTGACGGAGGACGGCCATGTCGTGCTGCAGAACCCGTGGGGCCCGGACGGAGGCTTCCCAGATCAGGCTTCGCTCGACCTGTGAAGGCCGATACGCCCCGCTCACACGCAACGATGCGCGAGCCGCACGACAGACGGTTGCTTCCAGGCGGAGGCCACGCCATAGCGCGACGTTCTGCGCGAGTTATGACCAGGGATGACGAATCGGCTTTGCCGGAACTCCTCACGCGAACGCGCTGGCCCCCGTGATCGCCCGGCCCACGATGAGCGACTGCATGGTGTCGGTGCCCTCGTAGGTGTGGAGGGCCTCGATGTCGCTGCGGTGACGGACCACGCGGTTCTCGAGCAGGATCCCGGAACCGCCCAGCAGGTCCCGGGCGTTCGAGGCGATCTCACGGGCGGCGCGGGTGTTGTGGACCTTGGCGAGCGAGGCCTGCTCGGGGCGGATGGTGCCGGCGGCCTCGAGCTCGGCCAGGCGCACGCAGTGCAGCTGCATGGAGGTGAGGGTCTGCAGCATGTCCGACAGCCGCACCTGGACGTGCTGGGCCTTGGCCAGCGGGCGTCCGAACTGGACGCGCTGCTGGGCGTGCTCGAGCGCCGCTTCGTAGCAGGCCAGGGCGTGGCCGAGGGCGCCCCAGGCCACGCCCGCCCGGGTGGCGAACAGGACCTTCGAGGTGTCCTTGAAGGAACGGGCGCCGGGCAGGCGCTGAGCCAGCGGGATCCGTACCTCGGTGAGGGTGATGTGGGCCTGGTGGATGGCGCGCAGGGCGACCTTGCCGCGGATCACCTCGGCCTCGTAGCCGGGCAGGGACTGGTCCACGAGGAAGCCGGAGACCTGCCCGTGCAGCTCGGGCTGGGACTCGTCCTCGACCCGTGCCCAGACCACCGAGAGGTGACAGCCGGCGCCGTTGCCGATCCAGCGCTTCTGTCCTGAGAGCACCCAGTTCTCGCCGTCGC
>JAAZLF010000519.1 GCA_012799425.1 Actinomycetales bacterium
GCGCGATATCGCACTGGCCAAGGGGGAGAAGCTGCAGGAACAGCGATGACGAGCGGGTTGGGCGTGACGCGCGACCCACGAGCGCTGAGCGGCCGGATGGCCTGGGCGGACATCGCACGCGCGCTCTCGATCATCCTGGTGGTCTCCTACCACGCAGGAGTCAGCGGCATCGGCGCCTTCCTGCCGTCGGACGTGAGCCGGACCACGGAGCACTGGCGCACGGCGAACCTCATCCTGGTCCCGTTGAGGATGCCTCTTTTCTTCGTCGTCTCCGGAATGCTCGCTGCGAGCGCGCTCTCGAGGCCGTGGAGGAAGGTGAGCAGACCCCGCGTGTTCAACCTGCTGTGGGCCTATCTGCTGTGGAGTGTCATCTTCGCAGCCACGGCGTGGCCGCGCTATGCGCCCGAGACGCCGTGGGAGTACTTCCAGAAAGGGATGCGGGACATGGTGGTCGTCGCGTCCCCGTACTGGTTCATCGCTGCGCTGCCTCTCTTCTTCCTCGTGACGCGCTGGTGCAGGAGCAGACCCTGGCTCCTGCTCGCCGCGCTGTTCGGTGTCTATCTCGCGAGCCCCTATCTGGTGAGCGCGTTGAGGGAGCTCGGACCGGAGTTCTCTCGGCCGGCGACGGGGGTGCGGCGCCTTACGGAGTATGCGGTCTGGTTCGCCGCCGGGTACGTGCTCAGCGGGAAGCTCAAGATCCTCGGAGCGAAGAAGCGTCCGAGAATTGCAGCCGTCGCATCCATCGTGTGCGTCCCCTTGTGCTGGATGGCCGTGATGGGGGATCTCTCCACCGGGACCGAGCGGGTCGTGAAGCTCGCGGCCAGCATCTCGTCCATCCTCGCAGTCCTGGCGCTGTCGACCCTTCTGGGCGCATTGCCCGCCGTCGCGCAGCTAGGGCGGCACATCGGCTCTCGAACACTGGTGATCTACCTGATCCACCCGCTGGTCCTCAACGTGTGCGTCGTGCTCGGGTGGCGGTTCTACGAAGACGTGACCGGGCCGGTTCCGCTCGCGGCAGAGTTCCTCGTGCTTCCGTGCATCATCCTGCTGTGCCTGCTGGTCTCCCTGTGGTTCAAGAGGATCACCGACCAGTTAGGAGCTGACTGGCTATATGAGCTTCCGGGTGGTGGCGGGAGCCGTGCAGGGCACCTGAGCAGCAGGCGGCCCCTCTGACCGCCCCGACAGGACGAATAGCCTGGCTCGACCTCGTCCGCGCCGCCTCGATCGTGCTGGTGGTCCTGTACCACGTGGGAGCCGGTGCAGGGTATGCGCTCCTGCCCAAGGACAGCTCCTCGGCCGGTGCTTGGTGGTCCTCAGTGAACCTCGCGCTCGCCCCGGTGCGGATGCCGCTGTTCTTCCTGGTGTCGGGGATGCTCGCGGTTCGCGCGGTCCAACGACCGTGGTCCCGCGTCCTGCGCCCGCGGATCCTCGACCTGCTCTGGCCGTACCTGCTGTGGAGCACGCTCTTCGCCCTCACGGCGTGGACCCGCTACGCGCCGGACGATCCGGTGGGCTACATGAAGGACCAGGTGGCGGTGACGCTCACCGCGATGGGACCGTACTGGTTCATCGCCGTGCTGCCGGTGTTCTTCGTCGCCGCCCGCCTGGGCCGTGGACGGCCCAGGCTGCTGCTGGCCGTCGCTGCGGCGGTGTACGTCGGCGCGTGGCCGCTGCGCCAGCTGATGCTGGGTGCCGAGATGATCCCGCAGCTGGTGGCCGAGGGGACCTTCCGCGTCACCGTGTATGCGCTGTGGTTCATCGCGGGGTACGTGCTGCGGGACCGCCTCATCGCACTCGCCGAGCGCGCCCATCCGTTGCTGGGAGTGCTGGGAGCGGCGTGCTTCGTGCTGGTCGTGCTCGTGCGGGATGAGATGGACGCCGGCGCTGTGCTGGACCGCAGCCTGCTGGCCGCGGCGACGCTGACGGGTCTGCTGGCCGCGATCGCGGTCGCGCCATGGCTCACGCGGAGCGCGGCCATCGCGCGATGCGGGCGGGAGCTCGGCAGCAGGACCCTCGCGATCTATCTGGTCCATCCGCTGGTCATCAACCTCGCCGTGGTCTGGTACCCGGACAGTCCGCTCGGCGCGGCGCTGCGAGGCACCGCAGCGGCGGACGTGCTCCTGGTGCCGGTTCTGGCGACCGTCGCGGTCGCCCTCGCCGTCGCCGTACACGGCATCGTGGAGCGATGGGGGCCGCACTGGCTGTTCGCCGCGCCTCAGGTGCGCGAGAAGAGCAACACCGGGCCCCTCGGTGGTGGTTGATCCCTGCGGCCCCGGAGATCGGCGCGGTATCGTCGAACCCATGAGCGATACCCCTTCCTACCGGGTCGCCCCGGGCGCCGACATCTCGGAGGACGCGACCATCGGGGACGGCAGCTCCGTCTGGCACCTCGCCCAGGTGCGCGAGGGCGCACGTCTGGGCACGGGCTGCGTGATCGGCCGCGGCGCCTACATCGGCTCCGGCGTGCAGATGGGCGACGGCTGCAAGGTGCAGAACTATGCGCTGGTCTATGAACCGGCGGTGCTCGCCGACGGCGTCTTCGACGGCCCTGCCGCGGTGTTCACGAACGACCACTTCCCGCGCGCCGTCAACCCGGACCTCAGCCCCAAGTCCGCCTCCGACTGTGAACCGGTCGGCGTGACCTGCGAGACCGGCGCCTCGATCGGCGCGCGCGCCGTCTGCGTCGCCCCCGTGACGATCGGCGCGTGGGCGATGGTCGCGGCCGGCGCCACCGTGGTCAAGGATGTGCCTCCGCACGCGCTGGTGGCCGGAGTGCCGGCCAGGCGCCTGGGATGGGTCGGACGCTCGGGCGAGAAGCTCGTGCCCGCCTCCGACGGCACC
>JAAZLF010000520.1 GCA_012799425.1 Actinomycetales bacterium
GAATCCCCGCGCACATGTCGTTCCCATACAAGACCGGCGCGCGGGCGTCGGCCCACACTCGAGACCCCGACCCCGAGCAGGAGCGACCATGAGACTGATCGTGAACACCTTCCTCACCCTCGACGGCGTGATGCAGGCGCCCGGCGGCGCCGAGGAGGACACCTCCGGCGGCTTCACCGCAGGCGGCTGGCAGGTGCCGTACACGGCCGACGACGACTTCGGCGAGATCGCCACCGGCTGGCTCCAGACCCCGCACACCGCGCTGCTGGGCCGCAGCACGTTCGAGATGTTCCGCGCCTTCTGGCCCCAGGTCGACGACTCCGACCCGGTGGCCCGCGCGATCAACCATGGCCGGCGTTTCGTGGTCGCCCATGCCGGGTACGAGCCGAACTGGGGCGAGACCACCGTGATCGACAGCGCCGACCCGCTGCCCGCCATCGCCCGCCTCAAGGAGGAGGGGGAGGGGGAGCTGAAGGTCAGCGGCAGCGCACAGCTCGCAGCCGCGCTGCACGAGGCGGGGCTGATCGACGAGTACCAGCTGCTGATCTTCCCCGTCGTGGTCGGCGGCGGGAAGAGGCTCTTCGCCGACGGCGCCCCGCCGCGCGGCTTCCACGTCCACCACAGCCGCACCACCGCCAGCGGCGCCGTGCACCTCGTGCTCACCCCCGCGCCCTTCCGCGCCGGCGACTACGTGGTCGAGGACGGCAAGGATGTGGCCCGGCTCGACTGACCCATCGGGCCCCGCCCCGGCCCTCCCAGCAACTGCCGAGGCCTCCGTGCTTCGATGAGCGCCTTCGAGATCACCGCTCCCACAGCGGGGAGCACAGCAGAGGAGCTGGAGAATGCGCATGAGCGACGTCCTGGTCGTCATCGGTGTCGGTGGGATGGGCGAGGCGATCGCCCGACGGTCCGGAGCGGGCAGGCAGCTGCTGCTGGCCGACTTCGACGAGGCCGCGCTCGGCCGCGTGGCGGAGGCCCTTGCCGGGGACGGGTATGCCGTGACCACACAGGGAGTGGACGTGTCCTCGCGCGAGTCGGTGGCCGCGCTCGCCGCCGCGGCCGCCGAGCTCGGCCCGGTCACCGGCGTGGTCCACACCGCCGGCCTGTCGCCCATGCAGGCGCCGACGCCCGCGATCCTCGCCGTGGACCTGTACGGCGTGGCCGTGAGCCTCGAGGAGTTCGGTGAGGTCATCGCCCCGGGCGGCTCCGGAGTGGTCATCGCGAGCATGGCGGGCAGCTTCACCGTGGGCCGGTTCCCCGCCGAGATGGAGCAGGCCCTCGCCCGCACCCCGACCGAGGAGCTGCTCTCCCTGCCCTTCGTGCAGGAGGACGCGGTCCCGGATCCCGGCGTCGCCTACAGCATCGCCAAGCGCGCCAACCAGCTGCGGGTGCAGGCCGCCGCGACCGCGTGGGGTGCCCGCGGTGCCCGGGTGAACAGCATCAGCCCCGGAGTGATCTCCACCCCGATGGGTCAGCAGGAGCTGGCCGGGACCAGCGGCGCGGGCATGCGCGCCATGGTCGAGGGCTCCGGAACGGGCCGGGTCGGCACCCCCGCGGACATCGCCGCCGCGGCCGGGTTCCTGCTCGGCCCGGATTCCACGTTCATCACCGGCACCGACCTGCTGGTGGACGGCGGCGTGGTGGCCGCGGTGCGCACCGGCGCGGTGACCCTGCCGGGCGCCTGAGGCGGGGGACGAGCAGAAACCCGCGCAGCCCCTTCGGGTCCGCTCCGCAACGGGCGGCGAGAACCGTCCGGGGCACGGCCCTCGCAGGCGTGCGCGGCGACGACCAGGAACGACACTCGCAGCGAGGCGTATTGGCGGGTACGGTCGATGGCAGGAGCCGGGCCGCAGGGCCGGGCTCCTGGCATGTCCTCGGCCGTGCTGCGGTCGCGGGCATGCCTGCACCGGAGACCGATCGAGAAAGGACACCATGACCACGGCGACCGTGACCGATGATCTCTACCCAACCCGCCTCACGGAGGCGGCCGAGCCGATCGTGCGCGAGCACCCCACCGTGTGGGGAACCGCGGCCGACGGCCCCTTCGATGCCGAGGAGCTGCGCGCCCACGAGGAGCGCGGTTTCAGCATCCTGCCCGGCACCCTCACCGGCGGCGAGATCGAGACCTACAGCCGCGAGCTGGACCGCCTGACCGCCGATGAGTCGCTGCGCGGCGACGAACGCGTGATCACCGAGAAGGGCTCCGGGGAGGTGCGCTCCATCTTCGCCGTCCAGCACCTCAGCGAGCTGATCGACGACCTCTCCCGCGATCCGCGCCTGCTGGAGCGGGCCCGCCAGCTGCTGGGCTCGGACGTCTACCTCCACCAGACCCGCATCAACTACATGCCCGGCTTCAAGGGCGGCGGCTTCTACTGGCACTCGGATTTCGAGACCTGGCACGCCGAGGACGGCATGCCCGCGCCGCGCGCCGTCAGCTGCTCCCTCGCGCTGACGCCGAACTACCCCTACAACGGCGGGCTGATGGTCATGCCCGGCTCGCACCGCACCTTCGTGCCGAGTCTCGGTGAGACCCCGGAGGACAACCACCGCTCTTCGCTGAAGGAGCAGAAGGTGGGCGTGCCCTCCGAGGAGGTCATCACGCAGCTGGCCCACCGCCACGGGATCGATCAGTTCACCGGCCCGGCCGGCTCCGCGCTCTGGTTCGACGCGAACATCATGCACGGCTCGGGAAACAACATCACGCCCTTCCCGCGCTCGAACATCTTCATGGTGTTCAACAGCGTCGAGAACACGCTGCAGGAACCCTTCGCGGCCTCCGCCCCGCGCCCGGACCACATCGCCCACCGGGACGCACAGCCGCTGCGCTGACAGTCGAGGGCACGCCGCAGCAGGGGACGCGCCCGACGGCATCGAGCTCCCGGTGGTCCGGGCCTGCTCGGTGCCGTCGGCCGGGTGCCGAGGCGCTCAGCCCTTCACGCACAGCACCGTCTGCGTAGGGGCGACCGGCTCCACCAGGTCGGAACGCAGGGTCCGGTCAGTCCTTCCAGACCGACGGCCCGACGGAATGCCCGTCGATGACGACCGTCTGCGACCAGTTCGGCCAGCCGCGCCAGCCGTTCGGCGTCACGTAGCAGGTGCCGCTGGCCCTCTCCCCATCGGCGACCACCTGGATGTCAGGCAGATCCTCGTCGCAGCGCGGATCGCTCAGCGGGGTGTCGCGCTCCTGCGAGTCCTGGACCATCTGCTGCACCTGCAGGTGCACGGCGTGAGCGGTGACCACGGTCTCCTGCTCGAGGACCGTGTAGCTGAAGCTGGTGCGGTCGCTGAGGACCATGCCTCCGCTGCTCAAGCGCATGGTGTCGATGTCCTCGACCTCGATCGTGGAGCGCACCGGCTGATCGTCGAGGGTCACGGTGCACTCGTACACGGTCTCGGAGCTGGGAGCGCACTCGGAGGTGATCGGCAGATCGACCGCGGCCTGGCCGAGCACGACGCTCTCCATCTCGTAGCGCAGCACGGTGGCGACGAGCTCCTCCTCGGTGTCGGCCTCGACCCCCTCCTCGGCGGGATCCGGGAGCGATGGCGTGCCCTGCTCCGGCTCGATGCCGGCGGGGATCGGCTCACCGCCGCCGCGCGGATCGACGCGCGGCGCGAGCAGCACGGCCGCCACCACGAGGGCGGCGATCACGAGCAGGGCGATCGGTCCTCGTAGCGAGCCTTTCCGCTGCGCGGGGGTCTGGGCGGGATCGGCGCCTGCGGGAGGCTGGTTCACAGGGGGATGCGCAGTTACGTCGATGAGAATACGAAGTGCTGGGCCGATGTCCAAAAACGCTGGGTGAGCCGCCGTGTCCGCGCCGGGACCGGAGCAGAGCGCCGGCGGTCCGGCTCACCGACCGGCGAACACCGCGGTCCCTACCGCCGTCTGCCTCCATTGTGCTGGTCAGGCCCGGGCTGCCGCCCGCACATGCCGGTGGCGACCCCACCTCGTGGAGCCGCCACCGGGTCACGCCAGGCGCCGTCCGGAGCGCCGTGCAACGATCAGCCGCGCTTGTCCTTGTCGCCGAACATGCCCTCGGCCGCGCCCTTGACGCTGTCGCGGGCGTCCTGGAGCTTGTCCTTCGCCTCGGCCTTGCCCTGCTGGGTCTGGCCCTCGGCCTCGGTCCGCTTGTCGCCGGTGACCTTGCCCAGGCCCTCCTTGGCCTGGCCGCCCAGCTTGTCCTTGGCGTTCTCGAACTTCTCGTCGGTGCTCATCGCATACCTCCTGTGTCGAGTCTGCGCACGGGTCGCGTGCGGTGGGGCGAGTCTAGAACGGCGGTGAGATCGGCCGCCGACCTCCTGGTCGGGCTGCCCCTCCCGCTCACATCGCCTGCGCTGTCAGCGGGATCCGGCCCCCGGCCAGCACCATGTCCACCTGGCGCGAGGAGAGGCGGTGCGCCAGGGCCACCTCGCGCCCGCCGATCCGCGCGGTCAGGGACGTCCCGGCCTGCAGCGCCTCGTGCACGCCTTCGAGCACGACCTCGTCCCCGGCCTGCACCGCGGCGAGGTCTCCGGGGTCGGCGAACTCGAGCGGCACGATCCCGAAGTTGGCGAGGTTCTGCCAGTGGATCCGTGCGAAGCTCACCGCGATCACGGCCTGCAGTCCCAGGTGGCGGGGCGCGATCACCGCGTGCTCGCGGGAGGAGCCCTGTCCGTAGTTCTTCCCGGCCACCACCACGTGCCCGCCCTCGGCGGCGCGGGCGCGGTCGGGATAGTCCTTGTCGATGCGGGTGAAGGCGAAGTCCGCGATCCGCGGGATGTTCGAGCGGAAGGGCAGCACCTGCGAGCCGGCCGGCAGGATCTCGTCGGTGGAGACGTCATCACCCATCACCAGCAGCACCGGCAGCGTCAGGCGGTCCGCGACCGGTGCGAAGTCCGGCAGGGAGGAGATGTTCGGGCCCTTGACCAGCTCCACCTCCCGCGCCTCGGCCTCGGGCAGTGGGGGGATCAGCATGTCCTGGATCTGCGCATATCGCTGCGGCAGGGTGGGCCGCGGATAGACCAGGTCGTGGCTGCTCTCCAGGGTGCGTGGGTCGGTGATCCGCCCGGTCAGCGCCGCAGCGGCGGCGGTCTCGGGGGAGCACAGCCACACCGCGTCCTCCTCGGTGCCGGAGCGGCCGGGGAAGTTGCGGGGCATGGTGCGCAGCGAGTTGCGTCCGCTGGCGGGGGCCTGCCCCATCCCGATGCAGCCCATGCAGCCGGACTGGTGGATCC
>JAAZLF010000521.1 GCA_012799425.1 Actinomycetales bacterium
GGCTCGTAGATCGCCTTGGCGACCATGTTGCCGGTGGGGTCGTAGGTGTGCCCGGGGTCGCCGGTCTCGATGGAGAACGCGGTGTCGATCACGAGCGTGCCACCCCCGGTCGCCTCACCGTCGGTGCCGGCGCCGTTGCCGGAGCTGCCGGAGTTGCCGCCGGAGCAGGCGCTGAGGGTCAGCGCGGCCGCGCCACCGGTGACGAGAAAGGTACGACGAGTAGGCAGCATCTTCGGCTCCTGCGATCTGAGGAAGGATCGGGACACCGGCACGACCGGCATTCGCATCAATCATTGGACGAGTTCGGCAACAGTGACACAATCAACAACGATCCGTCCACCAGTGGTCGCCTATCGAGACCAGACCGTAGCCCTCGAACGCCAGGAGTCGACACAATGTCCAACAAGCAGGCGAACCCTCCCGGGAACTCTGGACGAAATGCGCCGATAGACGCCGTCAGCACTCAGATCCTGGAGATCCTCCGCGTGGATGGCAGGATCTCGATGGCGGCCCTCGCCGAGAAGGTCGGCATCTCGCGCGCGACGGCCTACTCCCGCCTCGAGCAGCTCACCAGCGACGGCGTGATCACCGGCTACTCCGCACGAGTGGACGCTGAGAAGGCGGGGCTGTCCATCTGCGCGCTCGTGTTCGTCACCGTGCATCCGCAGACCTGGCCGCAGTTCCGCGAGCGCGTGATCGCGATGCCGGACGTCGAGTACTGCGCCATCACCACCGGAGAGCACGACGCGATGCTGCTGGTGCGCGCGACGGACGTCAGTCATATCCACGAGTTCACCACCGGCGTGATCGCCCTGCTGCCGCAGGTGCGCACGGTGGTCAGCGTGGTGGTGCTGGACGAGGTGGTGAGGAAGCCCTACGTCCTGCCCTCGGACATCCCTGAACGCCCGGAGGCGTCGCGTCTCGGAATGACCCGCTGGACCCCGGCCGCGCAGGGACGGGACTCCTTCGGCAGCCGGTGATCGCGGGCCCGCTCGACCCGGAGAGGGTCAGCGCACCTCGGCGCAGACGCTGAGCTGCGGCTTGCCGTGCATTTCGTAACGCTCGACCAGGCGGAGCGCGCCATCCTCGTCCTGCTGGATCTCGCTGCGCCCCTCCCCCGTCACCACGCGGCCGCCGTTCACGAGGACGTGGACGAAGGAGATCGCGATCTCGTCAGCGGTGCGGGTGCCGACGCAGCGGCCGAAGGTCACGGTGTCGCCGGTGTACTCGCCCCAGATCACGCCATCCTGCTCGTGATAGCGGAATTCGCTCGGCGACTCGGGATCGACGGCGGAGGTGGTGGAGGAGACCATCCGGAACAGGCGACCGTCGAGCGAGGGCAGCAGGGCAGGCGCGGGCTGTGCAGTGGAAGTCATGGCGACGAGTATGCGGGGACGCCGCAGGAACCACACATTCGCACCAGCAGGTTCCGACAGGCGGGACGGGCCTGGTCAGGGATAGGCGATGAAGTCGAGCTCTTCGAATTCGGAGACTTCGCTCTGCCAGCGGGTGGTGACGAACTCCTGGTGGGCATCGCTCTGGTCGTAGGCGGTGTAGCTCGCTTCATCCTCGAAGCTCATCGCGAACTGGAAGCGGTAGCTGCTCTTCGGGCTGACCTGTCGGGAGACGGCGAAGTCGTGGACTCCGTCGATCGCGCGCAGCAGTGCCGGAGCACTGGTGAGGAACTCCTGCTCCTCCGGGGAATCGGGAGCATGGACGAGCGAGAAGGAGACGGTGTGTCGGATCATCGACACACCCTACTGATCCCCCGTCCGAAGTTTCACCCAAGCAGGTCCCATGGCTGACTGCGGCTTGCTGCTTCTTGCGCTCTGAGGA
>JAAZLF010000522.1 GCA_012799425.1 Actinomycetales bacterium
CGCGGCGACCGCATGACCGCCACCCGGTACAAGAACGGGGAGCGGGGCGAGGACATCTCGCCTGCGATCGTGCTCGGCGCCGTCGACGACCTCGTCGAGGAGCTGCTGCTGGGCGCGACCGACGCCGAAGCGCTGGGGGAGGGGCTGGACCCCTCCGCGCTCAGCCGCACCGAGGCGCTCGCCTGGATCGCCTCCGGGAAGAAGCGCAAGTGACGCAGCAGGAACTGCCTGCGGCGCGCGTGGTCGTGCTCGACCACGGCTCCGGCAACGTCCGCTCCGTCGTGCGGGCGCTCGAGGCCGCCGGCGCACGGGTCGAGCTGACCGCCGACCGCGAGCGCGCACTGGCCGCCGACGGCCTGGTGGTCCCCGGCGTCGGCGCATTCTCCGCCACCCTCGCCCAGATCAAGGCCGTGGGCGGGGACCGCATCATCGAGCGCCGACTGGCCGGCGGGCGGCCCGTGCTCGGCATCTGCGTGGGACTGCAGGTCATGTTCGGCACCGGGGACGAGCACGGGGAGCGCACCCGCGGCCTCGAGCAGTGGCCCGGCGAGGTGAGCCGTCTCGAGGCGGATGTCGTCCCCCACATGGGCTGGAACACCGTGGATGCCGCGGAGGGCAGCACCCTGTTCGCGGGCGTGGACCGGGAGCGCTTCTACTTCGTCCACTCCTATGCGGCGCGCCGCTGGCAGATGGAGCAGATCGGATCGATCCTCGCACCGAAGGTGACCTGGTCCGAGCACGGAGGCGACCGGTTCATCGCCGCGGTCGAGAACGGCGCGCTGACCGCCACCCAGTTCCATCCCGAGAAGTCCGGTGACGCCGGGGCGCAGCTGCTGGCCAACTGGCTGCGCACCCTGCCCCGGTACCGAGAGGAGGGCGCGGCATGATCGGCGCCTTCGTGATGCTGTTCGTCGGCGGCGCCCTCGTCGGGGGCGCCTACTCGTTCTTCCGCTCGAAGAAGCCCTGGTGGTCGGTCGTCGCGCTCGGCGTCGTCGGCCTGATCTGCCTGGGACTGTCCTTCTGGACCATCCAGAACCTCTGACCCTCTCGACCGTGCACGACGCGCCGAGACACCACCACGAACCACCCTGCCAGGAGGCACCCACCATGACCGCTCCCGTGCTCGAGCTGCTCCCCGCCGTCGACGTGCAGGACGGCCAGGCCGTCCGACTCGTCCAGGGCGAAGCCGGCACCGAAACCGCCTACGGCGCGCCCCTGGACGCCGCTCTGACCTTCCAGGAGGGCGGTGCGAGCTGGCTGCACCTGGTCGACCTCGACGCCGCTTTCGGGCGTGGCAGCAATGCCTCGCTGCTGGCCGAGGTCGTCGCCGCCGTCGACATGAACGTCGAGCTCTCGGGCGGCATCCGTGACGACGAGTCGCTCACCGCGGCGCTCGCGACCGGTTGCCGCCGGGTCAACCTCGGCACCGCCGCGCTCGAGAACCCGGAGTGGACCGCGGAGGTCCTCGCCGAGCACGGCGACCGCATCGCCGTCGGCCTCGACGTGCGCGGCACCACGCTCGCCGCCCGCGGCTGGACCCGCGACGGCGGGGACCTCTGGGAGACCCTCGAGCGCCTCGACGATGCGGGGTGCCAGCGCTACGTCGTCACCGACGTCACCAAGGACGGCACCCTGCGCGGTCCGAACATCGAGCTGCTGCGCGAGGTCTGCTCCCGCACCGACGCCAAGGTGATCGCCTCCGGCGGCGTCTCCTCCCTCCATGACCTGCGAGCCCTCCGCGACCTCGTGCCCCACGGCGTCGAGGGCGCCATCGTCGGCAAGGCCCTGTACGCGCAGGCGTTCACGATGGACGAGGCGCTCGACGTCGCGGGCCGTCCGTGAACCCGGGGCGGGACCCGAACACTGACCGCCCCTTCGAGGAGGAGCGGTCGGCGACCGCACGCTCCTCGGCGGAGCAGGTCCATCGGACGCTGCCCGCCCACTTCCGGGAGAAGTCCGCGCTCACGGACACCGCCGGGGTCTCCTGGGAGGGGCGCGACTACACCGTCAGCCCCTTCCCGGGCGATGACGGTTCCGTGCCTGCGGAGCTGGCGGCCGCACTGCAGGCACATCGCGACGGTCAGGATCCCGATCGCGAGCATCTCGTGGCCGCGCTCAGCAGCTCCAGGGTGCTGGTGCCGATCATGGCTGTCGCCACCGAGACCGGCACCACCGCCCACGGTCTCACCGGGGACAACGGCGCGGACATGGCGATGGTCTCGATCACCGCGCCCGACGGCACGACCGTGCTGCCGCTGTTCACCTCGGTCACGGCGCTGAGCGCCTGGCGCCACGACGCCCGACCCGTGCCCGTGGTCGCCCCGCAGGCTGCGCAGGCGGCGGTGCAGGAGGGCTGCACCGCGCTGCTGCTGGACCCGGCGACCGCGCACGAGGAGGGCGGACCGATCCTGCTGCCCCGCTCCGTGCTGTGGGCGCTGGCCCAGGGACGTGCCTGGGTTCCCCCGCACCGCGACCCCGAGGTCGCCGCAGTGCTCGACCGGGTCGCCGCCGCGTCCCCTTCCGCAGTGACCGGGCTGGTCGCCCGTGCCGGTCAGCGCGCGGAGGTCGATCTGCACCTGCAGCTGCGCCCGGGCCTCACCGCGCCCGCGGTCCGAGAGGTGGTCGACGCGGTCACGGCGAGGCTGGGGGCGGAGGAGGTCGTCGCCGAGCGGATCAGCTCGATGCGACTGGTCCTGGGGTCCTGAGGCGCGGCGCCGGGGCCGACGAGGTCACGAGACGCGGCCGGTGTACTTCTCACCCGGTGCCTGTCCCGGATCATCCGGGAACGGGAGCGCCTCGGCGAAGGCGAGCTGGAGCGAGCGCAGGCCGTCGCGCAGCGAACGGGCGTGCTCGTTGCCGATCTCCGGAGCGGCTGCGGTCACCAGCCCGGCCAGGGCGTTGATCAGCTTCCGGGCCTCGGCGAGGTCCTGGTACCGACCGGTCTCCTCGTCCTCGGCGAGACCCACCTTCACCGCTGCGGCACTCATCAGGTGCACGCAGGCGGAGGTGATGATCTCCACCGAGGAGACCTCCGCGATGTCGCGCAGCTCCTCGCTCTCCGAGACGGCGTGGGCGTGGCCCGCGTGGTCGTGATGCTGGTCGTCGTTCACTCTGAGTACATCCTTCGTCGTAGGTCGCGCTCCGGAGCGGAGCGCGGGTGGTCGTGGTGGGGGTTCTCAGCCGCCCACGGGGAGCGTTCCGGTCTCGTCGAGCTCGCTGAATTCGAAGCTGACGCCCGTGGGGGTCGAGCCGATCGGGACGTCATAGACCGTGTGGAAGACGACGGTCTCGCCCGGTCTGACGATCCCGTAATCTTCGCTCTCGCCGACGTATGCGGAGCTCGCCGCGCTGTCGGGCGCATGGGCTTGCCCGTCCTCGGTCTCCAGGGGAGCGTCCCCGCTGACGATGATGCCCGCCTCGGTCGGGTTGGTGATCTCGAAGGTCACCACGATGTACTCGCCCTCCGGCTCGAGGGCGGAGCCGCGGTCGCCGACGCCGCGCACCCCGGTCTGGGTGCTCACCTCGGTGACGGTGGCCCCGCCGATCAGCACCTCTCCGCTGCCCGCGGCACCGGTGGAGGGCCCCTCCTCCTCGGTCACCGGGGCCCGGGGCGGTTCGGGATCGGCCGGTGAGAGGGCCCGGACTGCCAGAACGGCGCCGCCGACCGCGACCGCGAGCAGCAGGAGCGCCGCGACCGTGACCCCGGCGATGACCAGACCGCGGCGGCCGCCTGCGGCGGGCGCGGGCTCGGCCCCGGGCTTCGGCGCCGGGCGCCGGTTGGGCAGAGCCGGGCGCGGTGGGGGAGTCGGGAACCCCTCGGGGACGGGACGCAGCATCGCTCGAGGCGCAGTGCGCATCCCGGTGGCCGGGTCGATGCCGGTCGTGGAGTCCGCCGGGTCCAGCGGGCGCTCCCCGGTGCCCGAGTCCGCCTCCCGGAGGCCCCCGGTGCCCGCCGCCTCCAAGGGGGTCTGCCCGTAGCTGTAGTCCTGCTCCGGCGTGCCCGCTCCCTGCTCCGGTGCCGGCGACGAAGCAGGCTGACCCCCAGGCTGACCCGGAGATCCTGACGTCGCGGAGGGCGAGTGTGGGGAGCCGGCTGACGGGGAGGGGTCGGAGCCGATCGGGCGCTCGCCCCCACCGGACGCGTCGCGGTCGGTCTCCACCAGTACTCCTCGCTGGTCGCAGGATGCGGGCGCGACGCACATCACCTGGACTGCGGTCGCGCTCCTGCTAGGATAGACGACTGGAACAGGTCGAAACCCTCGTCATCCGTTCCATCAAGTGGAGTCCCTTCCCACCTCGCGGCCTCGCGGCCGCCGGGTCAGTATCGCAGTCGGGCAGCAATGCCCGGCACCGCGCTGTGGCGCGTGCACCTGGGGCCTCCGCATGATCTGCGGGGGCCTTCGTCGTCTTCCGACTCGAATCAAGGTGAGGAGCCAACATCAGCGAACAGCGCATCAATGGTCAGATCAGGGTCCCCAAGGTCCTCCTGGTCGGGCCCGCCGGCGAGCAGGTCGGTGAGGTCCGTGTCGAGGACGCTCTGCGTCTCGCCCAGGAATCAGGCCTCGATCTCGTCGAGGTCGCGCCCGGCGCCAACCCGCCGGTCGCCCGTCTCATGGATTACGGCAAGTACAAGTACGAAGCCAACCTGAAGGCCCGTGAATCGCGCAAGAACCAGGCGAACACGGTCCAGAAGGAGATCCGGATGGGCCTGAAGATCGATACTCACGACTACGAGAC
Source organism: Actinomycetales bacterium (assembly GCA_012799425.1). Classification (GTDB taxonomy): domain Bacteria; phylum Actinomycetota; class Actinomycetes; order Actinomycetales; family Dermabacteraceae; genus Brachybacterium. The sequence goes on from JAAZLF010000522.1 coordinate 4,738, forward strand.
CAAGCGCCGCAATGTTGAGAAGTTCCTTGACGGTGGCGACAAGGTGAAGGTCATCATCCGCTTCCGCGGTCGTGAGCAGTCCCGTCCCGAGCGGGGTGTCAAGCTCCTCGGTCGCATGGCCGAGGACGTCGCCGACTACGGCTTCGTCGAGTCGCACCCGCGGCAGGACGGCCGCAACATGGTGATGGTCTTCGGACCTCACAAGAAGAAGGCCCAGGCCATGGCCGAGGCCCGCAAGCGCAAGACCGATGCTGAGAAGGCCGCCGCCCGGGACAAGGACTCCAAGTCCTCCTCCGGGGACCAGGCCTCGACCGGCGCCGAGTCCTGAGAACGTAACCAAGGAGAATTGGCAGATGCCGAAGAACAAGACCCACTCGGGTACCAAGAAGCGCGTCCGCGTCACCGGCTCGGGCAAGCTCATGCGCGAGAAGGTGGGCGCACGCC
>JAAZLF010000523.1 GCA_012799425.1 Actinomycetales bacterium
CGCCGAGCCGGTCAGCCACTTCGGAGACCCGCCGCGCGCCACCGACCTCGGCATCGAGGCCGGTTCCATGGCCGCCGCGCGCGACGCCATGAACTTCACGTATTACCACTTCACGCTGCACACCTGGACGATCTTCACCCTCCCGGCCCTGTGCTTCGCGTACTTCATCCACAAGCGCAACCTGCCGCCGCGCGTCAGCTCGATCTTCCAGCCCCTCCTGGGCGAGGGCATCCACGGCCCCATCGGCAAGGCGATCGACATCATCGCCATCATCGGCACCATCTTCGGCATCGCCGTCTCGGTGGGCCTGGGCACCCTGCAGATCAACGGCGGCCTGAACCAGCTGTTCGGGGTGCCCGAGAGCGCCGGCTGGAACCTCATCATCATCGGCGTGGTCTGCGGTCTCGCCCTGATCTCGGTGTCGGCGGGCCTGGAGAAGGGCATCAAGCTGCTCTCCAACATCAACATCGTGACGGCCGTGCTGCTGATGCTCTTCGTGCTGGTCGCCGGCGGCTCCACCCTCTACATCCTCAAGGGCACCTTCGAGTCGTTCGGCAGTTACCTCGTGGCGCTGCCCGAGCTCGCCCTGTGGAACGACACCTTCGCCGATACGGGCTGGCAGAACACCTGGACCGTCTTCTACTGGGCCTGGACCATCACCTGGTCGCCCTTCGTGGGCATCTTCATCGCCCGCATCTCCCGCGGCCGCACGATCCGCCAGTTCGTCTCCGGCGTGCTCGCCGTGCCGGCCGGCTTCTCCGTGATCTGGTTCGGCGTGTTCGGCTATGCGAGCTTCGACATCGAGCTGCGCGGCGAGGGCGGGCTGGTCGAGCGGGTGGTCGACGACGGGGACATCCCCGGGGCGCTGTTCGGGCTGCTGGACAACTATCCTGCGGCGTTCTTCGTCTCCGTGGTCGCCATCATCCTGGTGGTCATCTTCTTCGTGACCTCGGTGGACTCCGCCGCACTGATCACGGACTCGATGGCCAACGGGCACGAGGACTTCAACCCCCTGGGGCAGCGCATCTTCTGGGGCGTGGCGATCGCTCTGGTCACCGCCGCCCTGCTGGTCTTCTCGGGCTCCGACGGCCTGGAGGCGCTGCAGTCGACGATCATCCTCGTGGGCCTGCCGTTCTTCGTGATGGGCTGGTTCCAGATGTACGCGCTGCTGCGCGCGCTCAAGGAGGACGCCGGCGAGCTGCCGCCCCTGCGCACCCGCGAGTGGGCACAGGTGCTGCCGCCGGAGGAGTACGAGCGCCGCGAGGACGACGACGACTACGACACCGACGACTACGTCGTGGAACCGACCTTCACCACCGAGGTACCGGTGCTCACAGACCCGTACGAGGAGATCGCGGACATCGACCTGGACTTCCAACCGGAGCAGGGCACCCTCCCCGCCCGCACCGGCAGCTCGAAGGCCGATCTGCCCGAGGGCGGAAGGGACCAGTCGAGCTGACCCGGCCCGGGACAGGATGACGAAGGGCCGACGCCCGCGCGAGCGGAGCGTCGGCCCTTCTGCATGAGCGGCGAGAGGCGGGTGGACACCTGCTCGGGCGGGCGCGTGCCCCCTCAGGCGGCGTCGGCGCGGTGCTTCTCCGCGCTGCGGCGGTAGTACATCGCCAGCACGGCGCCGGAGAGGTTGTGCCAGATCGAGAAGATCGCGGCGGGCAGCGCGGCGGCCGGGGTGAAGGCGCTCGCGGCCAGCGTCGCGGCCAGGCCCGAGTTCTGCATGCCGACCTCGATGGAGGTGGTGCGTGCGGCGCGCTCGCCCTGGCGGAGCAGACGCGCCGCCCAGTAGCCGAGGAAGTAGCCGATGCCGTTGTGCAGCACCACGGCCAGCAGCACCAGCGCACCGGCGGAGACGATCGCGTCGGTCGAACCGCTGACCACCGCGATGACCACCAGCGAGATGCCGGCGACGCTCACCCAGGGCAGGGCCGGGAGGATGCGGTTCACCAGCTTCCCGGCGAGCAGCCGGACCACCAGGCCGCCCACGACCGGGATCAGCACCATCTGCACGATGGACATCGCCATCGAGCCCGCATCCACGGGCAGGTATGAGCCGGCCAGCCACAGGGTCAGCAGCGGGGTCAGCAGCGGCGCCAGCAGGGTGGAGATCGAGGTCATCGCCACCGACAGGGCGGTGTCCGCCTTGGCCAGGTAGCTGATCACGTTCGAGCTGGTCCCACCCGGGGCGGAGCCCACCAGGATCACGCCCACGGCGAGCTCCGGCGGCAGCTGCAGCAGCAGTGCCACGCCGAGGCCCACCAGCGGCATGATCACGTACTGCGCGACCACGCCGATCAGGATCGGCAGGGGCCTGCGCGCCACCAGCGCGAAATCGGGCAGCGTGAGCGTCAGACCCATCGCGAACATGATGATGCCCAGGTAGATGCTGGTGAACTGCGCCAGCGACTGGCCGACGCCCGGCACGAAGAAGCCGAACGCCGCGGCGGCGAGGATCAGGGCGGGGAAGATGGTCACCGCGATGCGCGCGGAGCGGTCCTCGGAGGCGCGTGCGGTGTCGGCGGGTGGCGGGGTCGGAGTGCTCATGCGGAGCACTGTACCGCTTTGTGAGATGGCATCCCGAGATGTGGACGCCAGGTGGTCGGCGGTGCTCCCTCCCGGGGCTCCGCCGCATCGCGCAGAGCCTCGACCGCGGACCGGCCGCGCGGGATCAGCCGCGCTGACGGGCCGGGATCGGCCAGGCGTGCACGGGCTCACCGGTGTCCACGGCCGCGCGGTACAGCCGGGTCATCTCCGCCAGCGCTACGGGGCGAGCGGCGCCGCGCAGCTCGAGCGAGGTGACGGTGTCGATCTGCCAGCGCGCCCCGTTGCGGCCCGTGCGGGCGCGCTCGGTGAGGATCCCGCCGTAGTGCTCGGCCACGCCCTCATCAGCGCCCAGGGCCAGCAGCCCCTCCATGGCCTGGGGGATCAGCTGCTCCAGCAGCAGGTCGGCCACCCGCACGCGCCCCACCTTCGGCCACTGGACCCGGGCCTCCAGGCCCCAGCGGGCGCACTGCTGGAACGCCTCGGTCGCCTGCTCGAAGCTCATCCGCGACCACAGCGGGCGCCGCTCGCCGACCAGAGAGTGGAGCATCCCGTAGAAGAAGGCGGCGTTGGCGGCCATGTCCGCGGGCGTCGGCCCGGCCGGCAGCAGGCGGTTCTCGAGCCGCAGGTGCGGCACGTCGATGCCGGGATCGTAGATGGGGCGGTTCCAGCGCCACACGGTGCCGTTGTGGAGCATCAGCTCATGCAGCCGGGGCACCGATCCCTCGGTGAGCAGCGGCTCCTCGGCCATCTCCCGCGATTCGGGGATCAATGCCGGGAACAGCCTCACGTTCTCCTCGAAGAGGTCGAACATCGAGGTGATCCAGCGCTCGCCGAACCACACCCGGGGGCGCACGCCCTGCGCGGCGTACTCGGGTGGCCGGGTGTCCAGCGCCTGCACGAAGGTGGGGATGCGGCTCTCGTGCCACAGCCGCTTGCCGAGCAGGAACGGAGAGTTCGCCGCGAGCGCCACCTGCGGCCCGGCGATCGCCTGCGCCGCATTCCAGGAGGCGGCGAACTGCTCGGGCGGGACCTGCAGATGCAGCTGCATCGAGGTGCAGGCGGATTCCGGGGCGATCGAGTCGAAGGTGAGGTCCAGTCCCCGGCCCTTCCCCTCTCCCTCGATGCTGAGGTAGATCTCCTCGCCGCGCGCCTCGAGCACCGTCGTCTCGAGCGCCTCGTAGCGGGCGCCGGGGGCGCGCCACTCGTCGTCCGCGAACAGCTCCTCGGAGATGGTGGGCAGGTGGCCGATGGGCACCACCCGGGCCCCGCGGGCGCGGGCGGCCGCATCGGCCTGGTCGATCTTCTCGGTCAGCTCCTGTTCGAGCTCGCGCAGCCCGGTGCCCTGCGGGCGGGTGACCGGCAGGTTGACCTCGAGGTTGTAGCGGCCGATCTCATGGACGTACTGCTCGTCGTCCAGATCTTCCAGCAGCAGGTCCGCCAGCAGCGCCGGGGCCATCGTGTCGGTGCGAGCGAGGTTCATCTCGAGCTCGACGCCCACCGTGCCCTCGTCCACGAACTCGGCGGTGTCCAGGAAGGTCTCGAACAGATCGAGGTTCCGGCGCAGGACGCGCCGATACCGTGTGCGCTGCGAGCGGGTGTACTCGGTGCTGCCGATCTCGCGTCCCATGGCGGTCCTCCGGGCGATGGCGGGATGAGGTGCGCTCATCCAAGCACGCCCGCCCCCTGCGCGGGCCGCCGCGCCGCCGGTCGGAACGGGCGGTCGGCGTGCCGCCGCAGCCCGCGCCGGGAGGAGGGCGGCGCAAGCCGTTCGACCGTTGCTCCGCGGTCACGACAGGAATACCGTGGAGGGACCATCCGCTCGGCGAAGGAGCCAGTGATGTCGCAGCTCGCATCTCGTTACGACCACGTGATCATCGGAGGCGGCGTCGCCGCGGATGCCGCGGCCCGCGCGCTCCGGGCCGCCGCGCCGGAGGCCTCGATCGCGATCCTCTCGGCAGAGCCGCACAGCCCCGTCTACCGTCCCGCGCTGTCCAAGGATCTCTGGCACGGCGAGAGCGCCGACCCCGACAGCCAGGACCTGCGCACCGCCGAGGACACCGGCGCCGAGCTGTTCACCGGCATCCTCGTCACCGAGCTGGGGCCGCGCTCGAACAGCGTGGTCACCGCCCGCGGGGAGGTCATCCACTACGGCACGGCGCTGCTGGCCATGGGCTCCTCCGCC
>JAAZLF010000053.1 GCA_012799425.1 Actinomycetales bacterium
CATAGGGCAGGCGCGTACTTGCCCTGCGTGAGGGCACCGCCACCGCCGATCGAGCCATGGCACATGGCGCAGTTGGTGCGGAACAGGTTCATGCCCTGAGCAGGGTCGCCCTTCGAGCCGTCAACAGCCTCAGGAGCGGGAATTGCAGGTCCGGGCGCCAAAGAGGCGACGTACGCAGACAACTGCCTGATCTGCTCGGCATTGAACTGGACAGTCTTCGCCATCGCCTGGGGGCCCGACGACTGCATCGGCATGCGGCCGGTGCCCACCTGGAAGTCGACGGAGGCCGCGCCCACACCGATCAGCGACGGGCCGATCGTGCCGCCATCCGCGTCGAGGAGGCCCTCGGCATTGCGACCGTGGCAGGTGGCGCAGTTGGCGAGGAAGAGCGCCTCGCCGGCGTCGACGTCGTCCTGCGTGTAGGCCTCGGCCTGGGCCGTCTGCGGCTGCAGAGCGGCATACAGCCCGCCGGTCGCGACGAGCGCGAGCAGCAGGATCACGAGTAGCGCCATCGGGTGATGACGACGTGCGGCGAGAGCCTTCACGGTTCGGACCTCGATTCGTGGAGGGGACGGACTGAACGGTGGCGGGAGGAGGTGGACGCAGCGGGCCTGAGCAGCCGTGCGTCGCCGGGGATCAGAAGACCCTCCAGTTGAAGTCGACCGGGATCGCATGACCGGAGTTGCCGAGGCTCATGATCGGATCGAGCAGGTACACGGCGAAGAACAGCACGATCCAGACGACGTCCACGAAGTGCCAGTAGTACGAGATGCAGATCGCCGAGACGCGCTCGTGGGCGGTGAACTTCTCTGCGGTGTAGGCCCGCATGAGGACCATCAGGAAGGCGATCAGGCCGCCGATCACGTGGATGCCGTGGAACCCGGTGGAGAGGTAGAAGACCGAGCTGAACGGCGAGGTCGACATCGTCACGCCGTGGTGGACGAGCTCGGCGTACTCGTACGCCTGGCCGGACACGAAGATCGCGCCGAGGATGAAGGTGAGCGTGTACCACTCGATCATCCCCCACCCGGCGATGTTGAACAGCGAACCCTCGCGGCGCTTGCGCGGGGTGAAGGTCGTGCCGTTCGGCCAGCGGCCCTCGGCGATGTAGACGCCGATCTGGCAGGTCACGGAGCTGAACACCAGGACCGAGGTGTTCAGGATCGCGAAACCGTGAGTGAAGTTCGACTGTCCCTCGGAGAAGGTGTCCGGCGCCATCGAGCGCAGGGTGAACAGCATGGCGAACAAGCCGCCGAAGAACATCAGCTCGCTGGCAAGCCAGACGAGGGTGCCGATCTGCGTCGGGTTCGGGCGGCCGACCGCTGGGGCGGCAGCGGGGGCGGAGCGCTCAGGCAAGGTCGCAGTAGTCACGTCACCATTATGTCGTGTCGTCAGATTCGGTGTGCCGGTACACGACTACCGGCCACATCGCGGGGCCTGCGCCCCGGGCGGACCGGGCCAGCATATCTCTCCTGACGTCGTGTCACGAACCCAGACACGCGTCGGATCGTCCCAGGTGGTCAGGCATGTGCGGGGTCGTGACCGTTCCGTGATCCGCACCGTGATCAGGTCGACGGCGCACGCGTCGCAGATGCGATGATCGGGGCATGAACGCGAACTCCCCGACCTGGTCCCGGATCACCGCGCAGCTCGTGCGCGGCTCGGAGCTCGATGTCGCCGCGGCGTCCTGGGCGATGGACGAGGTCATGTCGGGCAACGCCAGTGCTGTGCAGCTGGCCGGGTTCCTGGTCTCGTTGCAGGCCAAGGGTGTCACGAGCTCCGAGCTCGAGGCCCTGGCCGATTCCATGATCACCCACGCCCGGCCGGTCGACGTTCCCGCGAAGGCCGTCGACATCGTCGGCACCGGCGGCGACCTCGCCCAGACGGTGAACATCTCCACGATGGCCTCCATCGTGATCGCCGCCACGGGCCGGACAGTGGTCAAGCACGGGAACCGGGCCTCCACCTCGAAGTCCGGTTCCGCCGATGTGCTGGAGGCCCTCGGGATCTGCCTCGATCTTCCGGTGCCGGAGGTCGAGGACCTCGTGGGCAGGATCGGGATGACGTTCCTGTTCGCACAGGTCTTCCATCCCTCCATGAAGTACGCGGCCGAGGCGCGTCGCGGCCTGGGAATCCCCACCGTGATGAACATCCTCGGTCCGATCACCAATCCCGCGCGCCCGCAGGCGAGCGCGGTGGGGGTCGCGGACTCCTCCATCGCGCCCACGGTGGCGGGTGTGTTCGCCTCCCGGGGCACCAGCGCCCTGGTCTTCCGCGGGCAGGACGGCCTGGACGAGCTCACGGTCACGGCGCCGTCGGACATCTGGGAGGTGCGCGGAAGCGTGGTGCGCCGGCATGTGCTGGACCCGGCCGTGCTGGTCGGCGTGGAGCGCAGCGGTCACGATTCCCTGCGCGGCGGCACTGCGCAGGAGAACGCCGAGGTCGCTCGCGAGCTCTATGCAGGCTCCCGTGACGGCCGGATGGGTCCCATCCGGGATGCCGTCCTGCTGAACGCCGCAGCGGGTGTGGTCGCCTTCGACGGTATCGATCAGTCGGCCGAGGACGGTTTCGACCAGCGCTTCGCCGCCGCATTCGACGAGGTCGTGGAGACGCTCGACTCGGGACGGCCGGCCGAGCTGGTCCGTCGTTGGGCCGATGAGTCGCAGAAGGCCTTCGCACGCCATGGCTGAGCGGCACCTCGCCCCCTCCACATGACGGCACGAGC
>JAAZLF010000524.1 GCA_012799425.1 Actinomycetales bacterium
AGCGGAGGACGCGGAGGGCGCCGATGGCGCGGACGGTGAGGAAGCCGCCGACGCAGCCGATGCAGCCGACGCCGCGGACTCCGCCGACGGGGAGGGAGCGCTCGCGCTGCTGGGGGGTGCCGCAGCAGGCCTCACCGCGGCCCGACGACGACGCGCCCCGTGCGGGCGCACGCTGGGCAGCTCGCCGGTGGCGGGCGAGCCGATCGCCGCGTGCTCACCGGTGGCCGGCCCGCGCAGCGCGTCCTGGTCGATGCTGCTGAGGTCGGCGGTGTCGTCGGTGGGCGGAGCGATCAGCGGATCGTCGATCGCAGGCCCGTACAGGGGGCGGTCGTCCCCCTCGCGGCCGGTGATCCGGCCGGTGGGCTCCACCCGCAGGTGGTGCTGGACGTGGGGCTCGACGATGACCACGTCGACGTCGTGCCCGGCGCTCTTCGCAGCACTGATGAAGCTCTGCTTCACCCGGTCCCGGATCTCCGGCAGGTCGACTCCGGAGAGCTCGATGGTCTCGTCGGCGAGATGCACGGTGGCAGTCGTGTCGGAGGTGATCCGCGCCTGCGCGATCATCTGGGTTCCTTCCGCGTCCTGTGCGCCGCCGCGTCCGGGAAGGACGGGCGGCCTGGTCCAGGGACCACTCTACGGCCGTCCGGCACACAGCCCCCGACTATCCCCATCTACAGTGGCGGCGTGCACACCACACTGCTCACCGACCCCGCGCTCCCCGGCGCGGACGAGGATGCCGGGGGCGTGCTCGGCGAGGTCGCCGTGGTGCTCGACGGCGCCGGCGTGCCCGCCCGCTTCCGCGCCGGGTGCCACCACTCGGTCTCCTGGTACTCCCACGCCCTCGCCGCACGGCTGCTCGAGATCGCCCAGGATCCGGCCATCGGGCTGCGCGACGCGCTCGCCACCGCGATCACGCGGGTGGGCGACCTCCACCGGGATGGCTGCGATCTCGGGTCGGGCGGGCCCTCCGCCACCGTCGTGATGGTCCGGCGCACCGCGGAGCACCTCGAACACCTGGTGCTGTGCGATTCCTCCCTGCTGCTCCTGGGCACGAGCGGGGAGATCGTGCGCGTGACCGACGCCCGGGTGGACGAGGTCGCCCGCTCCGAGAGCACCGCCGAGGCGATCGAGTCCCGCCGCAATGCGCCCGGCGGGTTCTGGGTGGCTCGGCATGAGCCCGAGGCCGCCGAGCAGGCGCTGGTGGGCCGCACCCCGCTCTCGGACCTGGAAGCCGTGCACCTCGTCTCCGACGGCATCACCCGCGCAGTGGATCTGCTGGGACTGCACGACGACACCTCGCTGGCCCGTGCGCTGAGCGAGGATCCCGCCTCCCTCCTGGAGGACCTGCGTGCCGCGGAGCGGGACCTGCCGGTCGGTCGGCGCCCCCGGAAGGCACACGATGATGCGACGGTGCTCACACTTCTGCTGCCGCGTGCGCGCCGGTGCGCCGTCGAGCCCGAGCGCCTGCGGGTCTCCGGCGTGTGAGAGAACTGCCGTCCCGCCTCGCGATTTGGCGAGCACATGACTCATGCGACCGCTCGGCAATACTTCGGCAAACCTGAATGGAACCTGCATGCCACCTGCGGTAACAGAGGTTCCCGGCGCGTTTACAGCGCGGGCGGAAAGGCATATGCTCGGCGTCAG
>JAAZLF010000525.1 GCA_012799425.1 Actinomycetales bacterium
CCCGGGTGGTGCCGAGCGAGGGTGTGCCGGACGAGCCGCTCCCGCACCTCGGGATCCAGGTGCCAGGCCGCGTACTCGAAGGTCCCGACGCGCAGGTGGCTGGCCGCCGAGCGGAGCATCAGCGCGCCGGGCTCGGGGGTGACCCCCTGGCGCGGGGCGATCTGCTCGCCCGTGGAGAGCACGGCGAGCGCACGGGTGGTGGGCACGCCCATCGCGTGCAGCCATTCGCCGATCACCGCTTCGCGGAGCATCGGCCCCAGGGGCGCCTTCCCGTCCCCGCCGCGGGCGAAGGGAGTGCGTCCGGCGCCCTTGAGGTGCAGATCGTGGCGTCGCCCCGAAGGGTCCACGCGCTCGCCCAGCAGGACCGCGCGCCCGTCACCGAGCTGAGGATTGGGGTTGCCGAACTGGTGGCCGGCGTACGCCTGGGCGACGGTGCCGTCGATCTGCCCGCTCAGCAGTGCGATGCCGTCCGCGCTCCGCAGCTGCTCGGGGTCGTAGCCGAGCTCGCGGGCGAGCTCCTCGTTCAGCCAGACGAGCTCGGGCTGGGGCGGCTCCTCGGCGGGCCAGGGGACGGAGAGCTCCGGCACCGCGGCGGCATAGGTGTGCTCGAGAGGCGTGTCCATCCCTCGATCCTCCCACTGTGCTCCGGTCGTGGCGGTTGACGCCCCCTCCCTCGACGCGCAAGACTGACTCCGCACATTGTGCAACCCGGTTACCGAATCGCCCGGGTCGACCACGACGAGCACGAGGCGGTCCGATGACCACAGCATCCGCGGTGCGCCGGGCCAACGCCCGCGACTGCCTCCTGGTGCTGCGCGAGGCCGCCACCGCCCTGACCGTCGGCGAGCTCGCCGCCGCGACCGGCCTCTCCCGCCCCACCGTCGACGCCGTGCTGCAGGACCTCTCCGGTGCCGCCGCCGTCGTGCCCGCTCCCGCAGCGGCCTCCGGCACGGCCGGCAGACCGGCCCGCCGCTTCGTCTTCGACCCGCGCTCGGCCACTGTCGCGGCACTCGACATCGGAGCCCGCTCCGTGCGCTGCCTGGTCACGGACATCTCCGGACAGCTCGTCGCCCGGGCCTGCGCCCCGCTGGCCGCCGACGACCCTCTCGACGCCCTCGAGCGGGTCGTCCGCGAGACCGGTCATGCCCCGGCATCGCTCGGCATCGCCGCGCCCGGCATCCTCGGGCCCGACGGACGCATCGCACAGAGCCTCGCCGCCCCCGACATCGTCGGCCTCGAGCTCACCGGTGAGCTGTCCCGGCGGCTGGACTGCCCCGTCGCCGTGGAGAACGACATCAAGCTCGCGGCGCTCGCGGAGCATCATCTCGGGGACGAGAGCGACAGCATGCTGTTCGTGCAGCTCGGCAACCGCATCTCCGTGGCGTCGATCCTCGGCGGCAGGATCCTCCAGGGCGCCCACCGCCTGGCCGGCGAGCTCGGCAGCCAGCGAGGCATGCGCTGGACCGCGAGCTCGGTCCGCGGCCGACTGCGGTGGTCCACCGGAGACGAGGCGCAGCCGCTGCTGGAGCGCGCCGCGCACGGCGACGCCATGGCACAGCAGGAGATCGAGGAGTTCTGCGCCCAGATCGCGCCGCGCCTGGCCACGGTGCTGCTCACGCTCGACCCGGAGCGGGTCGTCGTAGGCGGCGGCCTGTCCCGGGCGGGCGACACCCTGCTGGATCCGCTACGTGCCGCACTCGGGGACCTGCTCATGACCGGGCGAGCCCCCGGGGTGGTCAGCGCGCGCCTGACCACCGACGGCGCGCTGATCGGCGCGCTCGGCCTCGCCTTCACGCACGGCTCCGAGCAGCTGCTCGGCGTGCCCGACGTGCCCGCCCCCTGGCACCGCCTGCCGACCACCCAGCTCTGACCGCCCGCTCCGCACCCGATCACGAAGGACCCCTCCATGACCGCCGACATCACCTTCGGCTTCAGCTCCTACAGCTTCCACTCCAAGCTCTCCACCTCAGAGATGACGCTGCCGCAGGTCATCGAGTGGATCGCGGAGAGCGAGGGCGAACATCTCGAGCTCGCCGTCCTCGGCGACGACGCCGACTCCCCGATCCCCAACATCGCCTCCGACCCCGCCTACGTCGACCGGATCCGGGCCGTTTCGGAGGCCGCCGGGGTGCCGTTGACCAACCTCGCCATCAGCGCGGACCTCTCCACCGGCGATCCGCAGCAGACCGAGCGGGTGAAGAGGTACGTCGACCTCGCCGAGAGGCTCGGGATCACGCGGATGCGCCATGACGTGGTGCCGCACGCGGGCCACGACGGCGACGACACCCCGCTGTTCGAGCAGGCCCTGCCCTCGATCGTCGCGGCCAGCAAGGAGATCGCGCAGTACGCCGCGACCAAGGGCATCACCACCAGCCTCGAGAACCACGGCTTCTTCGTGCAGTCCGCGGACCGGATCCGTCGGATCATCCACGCGGTCGACGAGCCGAACTTCCTCAC
>JAAZLF010000526.1 GCA_012799425.1 Actinomycetales bacterium
CGCGAGAAGTTCGAGCTGTTCCTCCAGGCCATCCAGGGCGAGCCGATGGCCCGCGCCGCGGAGAAGCCCTACATGTCTCATGCCGCGCCGGGCTCCGATCTGCGGATCGAGCCCCACTCCCCCGAGCTGATCCGTCGGATCTGGTGGGGAGCGGGCTCACGGGAGACCGCCGAGGCGACCGGTCGTCAGGGGCTGAACCTGATGAGCTCGACCCTGCTCACCGAGGCCACGGGCGCCTCCTTCGGCGATCTGCAGGCCGAGCAGATCGAGCGCTACCGCAGCGCGTTCCGCGCGGCGGGGCACACGCATGCGCCGCGCGTCTCCATCTCCCGCAGCGTGCTCCCGATCGTCACCGAGCGCGACCGGATGCTGTTCGGGGTGCGACCGGGGGAGAACGCCGACCAGATCGGCATCATCGACGGACACCGCTCGACCTTCGGCCGCACCTACACCGGCGAGCCCGATCAGCTCATCGAGCAGCTGAAGGCCGACGCCGCGGTGCAGGCGGCGGACACCCTGATGCTCACGATCCCCTCGCAGGCCGGGGTCGAGCTGAATCTCCACATCCTCGAGTCCTTCGCAACGCATGTCGCTCCCGCGCTGGGGTGGAAGCCCAACACCGAAGGGCCGGTCCAGGGCGACCCCGCGTGAGCTGACCAGCCCGTAACCTCGGGTTCGTGCTCCGCATCGCCTCTGCCAACATCAACGGGATCCGTGCCACGCAGCGGCGGCGGTTCGGCCTGACTTGCACAGGTGAGCGCAGCCACAGCACCGACTATCGGTCTCATTGCGGACCCGGGAGCTATGAGCGCCCCTCGGCCGACTCACCGGGCCGGAGACGGCCTGCTGACAGTCACTCCGCAGGCACTACCGCCGTGGCCGCGCCCTGCCGCGGCTCGGGCTCCCATCGGGACTCCGGCGAATACGTGACGGATTCCGGGGGCGGCTGGGCGCAGAAATCGACCTCCGACCGCGACAGAGTGAGCGTCGCCACCTCGTCGTCGTCGCGGAGCAGGAGCCACTGGGAGCCCTCAGCACTGACGTCGAGCTCGGCCGCCGCTTCCGAGAGCGCGGGGTGCACGTCCTCCGGCTCAGTGTCGTACGGGCACATCACGAGCAGCTCCTGCCAGTGCCTGCCGTCATCGGTCTCCGGCGGCAACTGGAAGGTGTCCGAGTCTGAGGCCCGCTCCTGGAGCTTGCTTTCGAATGAGTCCGGCCCCGCACACCCGGCCAGGGCGAGCAGCACGCAGAACGGGATCGCGATGGCCGGGGCGGGCGGGGTCGAGCGTCGGTTTCGGGTCATGGTCACTTCAGCGTAACGAGCTTCCCGCTGTTGGCGCTGCTCTTGCACTGGGTGTGGCTCTTCGCGTACGTCTTCTGAGCCGCCCCGATCGACCTTCCTGTCTCATTGTTCGCCAGGTCCATGCTCTTCTCGTTCGCAGGGCCGCCGCCGATCGCTTCGTGGTTCGAAGCGATCTTCATCGCGCCGCTCTTCCCGATGCTGATCGTCATCCGGGCGTTCCAGTAGCAGTGGCGGTACGCGTCGCCCTTGCCGTTGTGGAGGGTATTGCTCGCGAAATGCTTCTCGGCCGAGTTCGATGCCTCGGTCGCGTCCTTGGCAGCCCTGTTGCAGGAGACCAGGTCGACATGGATCACGCAGGCGGCCTTCTCGGTTGCGGACCAGATGATGTCCGAGTAGCCGAAGGTCGAGACCTCCGACTTCCACTCGTCGCTCTGGAGCACCTCTGCCTGGCGCTGCTCACTCAGCCCCTCCAGGCCTGCGAGGAACTGCTGCTGGTCCTCAGGCGAGAGCTTCTCGAGATCGGCGTAGGGTGTGTGTGAAGCCTCGATCTCTTCAAGCAGTTCGCTTTCCCCGTCATCGGCGAACGCGGCCTGTGGGATCACCGTTGCAGCCACGGCGAATCCTGCGGCAGCACCTGCTAGCGCGAGCCTTCGCAGGCCCTTATCGGTACGCATGAGAACCTCCATGTCGTCTCGTCGTGGTGGACCTCGGCTGGCGGCTCACGCCAACGGCCCGATATCCGCTTGCGAGTCTTCCGGAGCCGGAGAGACCCGACATCCCTCGTTCGAGGTAGCTGTCCTCTTCGGCAGCAGACAGTCGGTGACGCGATCCGACGCTCGTTCACTACACGGAGTAGAAGCGGTACTGGATGGCTCGCACGACGAGCTGAGCGAGACTGTCGGCGTGGAGCTTCTCCCGGAGGCTCTTCGCATGCGTCTTCACGGTCCAGGGCTGCACTCGCAGGGTCGTGGCCATTTCCTCGTATCCGAGGCCCTGGCAGATCAGCCCCAGCACTTCCTGCTCCCGTGGGGAGAGCGCAGGCGACCTCGCGGGTGCGTCGGGGAGCCTCTCACCGCTGACAACGATGTTCTGCGCCAGTCCCCTGAGCAGACCGGGGCTCTCGCCTTTCGCGACCGCCTTCACCGCCGCCCGAAGTGCCGAGTCGGCCGCGGTCTTGTTGAGAGCGGCCGAGGCCCCGGCCTCAAGAGCCCTGGCGATGCCCGGGCCGGGAGAGATCGTGGTGAGCACCAGCACGCGTGCGTCCTCGTGCAGCGCACGGATCTCGACGATCGCTTCGATGCCCCCGATGCCGTGCGGCATGTTCAGGTCCATCAGCACCACATCCGGGCGATGGCGCGTGTATTCGGCGACGGCGTCGTCACCGCTGTGGACCGGTGCCAGCGGCGCGAGATCCGGATCGGCTGAGAGCGCAAGCGAGATCGCCCGCGTCGTCCAGCGGTCGTCGTCGACGATGAGGACCGACAGGCGGTCGTCGGGGGACGCCGCGGCACGGCTCGTGGAACGGGAAGCGCTTCCGGTGTCCGTGCTCATCCCATGCAGTGCTTCCGATATGCCGGCTTGTTGATGATGCGCCACTTCGCGCAGTCGACGATGGTCGCTGTCGGCGCTGCGATCGCACCGCCGTGATGCGCACCCAGATCGCTATGCTGCATGGTCGTCGCCACTGTCGGGTTCGCTGTCGCCAGGCACAGCGCCAAGGTCGTCAGAATTCTCATGCTCCCAGTCGACCGGACTGTCCGCGTCGTCGGCTTCCCTCGTTCGAGGGATCTTCGAGCTGACTGGAAGCATCACTTCGACCGTGAACCGCAGGGGGTGCTCGGCGATGATGACGCAGCTCCCTCCCAGTTGAGCGACTCGGGCGGCGAGACTGCGCGGGACCGTTCGTTCGGTCGGTGCTGAGACCGGATTCGAAGCGCAGATTCTCAGATGCTCCCTGCCGTGGCTGCGCACCATCTCCAGTTGAAGTGCGCAGCCGTGTGCGGAGCTCGAGTGCTTGACGATATTCGTCGTCAGCTCCTGCAGCGCCAGGAGGACGCTGTCGAACTCGTCCACCGCAGCTCTGCGGGGAAGCGACTCGACCTCGACCTCGAGATCGAAGCCGCTGGCTTCGGCCACCGCGTGAATCGAGGCGAGAGCTTCGCGCAGTTCGGAGTCGAGCGCTACCGAGGTCCGAACCGAATCCGCAGGCGCGGTCATCTGCGCGAGGAGCGTTCGCAGCTTGTACTGCGTGTTCGCGTTCACCAGAGCGAGCTCGGCGAGCAGCTCTCGCAGCTTCACCGGGTCCTCGGAGGTGTTCGACAGGACTCGGATGATCGCCGACTCCACCGAGAGCCCGTGGGAGACCGTGTCGTGCGCGTCGATCGCGAACCTGTGCCGGATGCGCGCGAGCTCACGCTCGGATTCGCGGGCGTTGTCCTCGCGGCGTCGGATCTCTCTTCGGATGTATACCTCCAGCAGCGCGGCTGCCGCTCCCAGCAGCGCGGCGAGAGCCCAACCGAAGATCACGGTCGTGAGCTCGACGATCTGAAAGCTCTGTGCGCCCCACGATGCAGTGAGGAAGTATGTGGCGAAGAGCAGGAGCGACACTGCGCCGAAGCGGGCGAGTTGCAGCCTGCTCACGAACACCGCCGCGGCGACCTCGCCGACAGTCACGAACGGATTGACGCTCTCAGGGAAGAGGGCGGCGAAGCTGACGAGAAGGCCCGCGCCGATCGCAGCGGTCCACGTCGGGAAGAATCCTGCGGCGACGACCAATAGGTTGGCGAGGACGTTGAGCGCCACATACGCCGGTTCGGTCGATTCCCATGTGAGAGGGAGGAGTCCGGCGAACCCGATGAGGGC
>JAAZLF010000527.1 GCA_012799425.1 Actinomycetales bacterium
ATCCGGGCTGCGGGATGACACGATGGTTCCCATGACCTCAGCCCCCGATCCCCACGAGCCCCCCGTCGTACCCGCCGCACCGGTCGACGAGGCCCCGGCGGCAGCTCCCACCACCTCCTCGGAGCCCACCCGCACCCTCTCCGACGACCCCTCCGGTCTGCTCGGCGCGGAAGCGCTGCGTCCGGTCTCCCCGAAGCTGATCCCCGCCCGCTACGTGGGCGGCATCGCCGGGAACGTCTTCTGGCTGCTGCTGCTCATCGCCGCGATCGTGGGCACCGTGCTGACCGGATGGTGGTGGATCGCGGCCTGCGGCCTGCTGCCCCTGCTGCTCATCGTCCAGAGCCTGCTGCTGACCCCGCGCCGGGTGCGAGCCATCGGCTACCTGGACGACGAGGAGGACCTCACGATCGCCAGCGGCATCATGTTCCGCTCCGTCCACACGATCCCCTACGGCCGCGTCCAGTCCGTGAAGATCGGTGAGGGCCCTGTCGAGCGGCGCTACGGGCTGGCGACCCTCACCATCACCACCGCTGCGGGTGGCGGCACGGAGACCCTGCCCGGGCTCCCGAAGGCTGAGGCGGAGCGTCTGCGGGTCCTGCTTGCCGACCGCGGCATCGAGCTGATGGCGGCGCTGTGAGCACGCCTCTGTCCAGCCCGTCCAGCCAGACCAGCCCTTCCAGCCCGGCCAGTCCGGCTCCCGAAGAGAGCGTGCCACCGACCACAGCGGAGCAGCCCACGGCGACCGTACCGGACCCCTCGACCCCGCGTCGCCGCACCCACCCGATCACCCCGCTGGTGACCGGCTGGAAGCTGGTGGTGGGCGTGATCGCAGTGATCGCGGCACAGAACATCGCGCAGCTGCTCAACGAGTTCACGCTCCAGCGCGCTCTCATCGGGGCCGGCCTGCTGCTCGCCGCAGCGATCATCGCGATCGTCTTCTCGACCCTCAGCTGGTGGTTCACCACCTACGCGGTCGACGAGGACGGCGTCTCCCTGCACAGCGGCATGATCAGCCGCTCCCGCGAATATGCGCCTCGTGCCCGCATCGAATCGGTCTCGGTCGAACGCCCGCTGCTGGCCCGGCTGCTGGGCCTGGCGAAGGTGCGGGTCGAGGTCGCCGGAGGCGGCGAGTCCTACCTCGACATCGAATACGTGAAGTCCGCCGCGGCAGAGGACCTCCGCCGGGGGATCCTCGGCATCGCCGAGCTCGCCGCCCCGGACACTCCGGGCGAGCCGGCCACGGACACCGCCGCCGAGGCGATGCCTCCCTCGGAGCCCGGTGACCAGAGCGCACAGGACGCGAACGCCGCCGGTGCCGCCTCCGGGCGGCTCGAGCAGCTCCTCACCGACGGGGTCACCGACGGCGAACTGATCGCGCACGTGCCCACCGAGCGCCTCATCCGCTCCCTGCTGCGGGACATCGGCTTCCTCATCGGCGTGGTGATGAGCATCGTCGGCGTGGCCGTCGCCGTGGCGCTCGCGATCTGGCAGGACGGCATCAACATCGCGATGTTCATCGCCCTGGCGCCCGCCGCGATCGCCGTCCCGAAGTACATCTTCGGCCGCATCGAGTCCGGGTGGGGCTTCGTCTCCAGGATCACCGAGCGCGGCCTGCGGATGCGCCGCGGCCTGGCCAACACTCGCACCGACAACATCGTCTCCGGGCGCATCCAGCGCATCGAGCTGCGCCGTCCGCTGCTCTGGCGCGGCCCCGGCTGGACCGCTGCCACCGCCACCGTCGCCGGCATCGATGATGACAGCGAGAACGGCGCCGAGAACGTCCTGCCCGTCGGCACCCGCGAGGAGCTGCAGGCGACGCTCGGCCACCTCGCCGTGCCGCTCGGCACCGCGGACGACACCGCCTTCATCGAGCACCTGCTCACCGCCCCGGCCCGCGAGATCGACGGATTCCGCACGCGGGTGCGGATGTACTGGATCGCCCGCCGCACCGAGGTGAGCGTGCTGCTGCCCGGCGCGCTCGTGAAGCGTGGAGGACTGCTGACCAAGCACATCGAGATCGTCCCCCGCGAGCGCATCCAGCAGCTCTCCGTCGACGACGGTCCCCTGAACAGGAAGCTCGGCGTCCTGGATCTGCAGGTGGGGATCGCCGGGGAGACGGTGGCCGTGAGCAACCTGCCCCGCAGGCAGGTGCTCGACCTCCATGCCACGCTCTCGCACGATGCGGCCACGCTGCGCCGCTACCGGGACCGGCAGCACTGGCCGCAGCCCGCCCTCAGCCTCGCCGCACCAGCCGGTCAGTCGCCCGGCCCGTCACAGCCCGAGGAGCAGCGATGACCCCGCCCCGCCTCGGCATCGGGGTGATCGGCGCCGGCCGCGTAGGCGCCGTGCTCGGTGCCGCGCTGCGGGCCGAGGGCCACGCGATCACCGGGGCCTACGCCGTCTCGGACGCCTCCCGGGAACGCGCCGCCCTGCTGCTGCCCGGAGTGCCGCTGCTGGATGTCCCCGCACTGG
>JAAZLF010000054.1 GCA_012799425.1 Actinomycetales bacterium
CGGAGGTGGTGGAGCGGCTGCGCGCGGTCGAGCAGCACTTCGAGGTGCGCGTGCTGCCGGAGGGCTTCGAGGTGGGCGGGCCCGTCCTCGCGGCCGACGTGCTGGTACCGGGTGCTCGGGTGTGCTTCTCCGGGACGGTGGTCTCTGCGACGCACGGCTGGCTCGAGAAGGAGCAGCTGCACGCGATGGCCGAGGCACGCGGGCTCGTGGCCGTGCCGACGCTCACGAAGACGCGGACGGACGTGCTGGTGGTGGCCGAGGCCGGGTCGCAGTCGTCGAAGGCGAAGAACGCGGCGCGGTGGGAGAAGCCGGTGGTGACGGCGGAGGAGTTCTTGGAGTGGGTGGTGGGTTGAACCCCTTGAGCTTCGCAATCTGTCGCGGCGAAGGACGACACGTGACCCGAGCAACCTCGATCCCCAATCCGTTGGCACCGGAGTACGAACACAGCTAGTGTCATCTGTGACAGGTGCTGCAGATGTGACACCTGAGGAGAGAGACGATGAAGACCATCAGTACCACCCCTGTGCCTGACGCACAGATCGATCAGCTCGAGTCCGTCGCCGAGACGCTGCCCGACGAGCTCCGCAACCTGCTGTCCTCGCTCGCTGCGAACCTTCGCGACGGCGCCGACATCGTCGCGATCGGCGACGACGAGACCTTCACGCCCCAGCACGCCGCGAAGCATCTCGGCATGAGCCGCACCCATCTCTACAAGTTGCTCGACAAGGGCGTCATCCCCTCACACCGTGTGGGACGAGACCGCCGAATCGCCAGTAGGGACCTCTTCGCCTTCACCGTAAGGCGCGATGCCGAACGTCGTGAGCTCGCCGAGCGCTTCGCGCATCAGGGCGCGACGCGCGCCGGTGCCGTCGAGGAGATCGCCGACCTCCTGTGAGGTCGCCCGTTCCGTCGCATGCCTGAGGCACCATGGAGGCATGTCCCGCCGAGCACGCCCCACCCTCCGCGTCCTGCGGGAGGATCTCGGCGACGGCTGGCCGACTCCGTTCACGCGTCGCGCCATCGAGGCGGGCGATGTTGCGGCCGTTCAGCCACTCAATGCTCTTGACCACCCGATCCTCCAGAAGGCGAGCAGTTGCTTCACGGAGGATCCTGCGGACGACTCCTTCGTCGGGTCGATCGCCTCGGTGAGCAGCGCCCAGCTCCTCGAGATCAAGAGCGGCCAATGGCGAGCTGGCGTGGTGGTCGACAACGACGCGTGCTGGGTGGTCGCCGCTGGCCTTGCGAAAGGTGGGCATAAAGATCGCGACGACTTCTACAAGTCCCTGGAGCGGCACGAGGAGAACGGTACGATCGGCTCCCTCCTGCCCTCCCAGGAGGATCGCGACATCCTGAAGAAGGAGCGGGCCAGCGCGATCGTCCAGATGTGGCAGCTCGAAGTTCAAAGCCTTCTCCTCGGCGCCATGCAGGTGGTGGCACACGGCGGCGATGTGGACGTCAAGATACCGTCGCCTGACCCACAAGCAGCGGATGGCGAGATCTTCGCGCAGATCAGCCTGGACGTCGCCCTTCCCGAGGACGATTATCCCCATGAAGACATCACCCTGGAGTTCTCCTTCGCTGAGCGATGGATGAACAGCCAATTGAGCTGGCATCTCACTGTGCAGGTCCTTGCCACGGTCAGCCCTCCTGAAGTGGGTTGGGATCTGACCGGAGGGGTCTACTCGAATCTGCTTGAGCCGGGGGCCCTCGCGCACCGCGTATGCGAGGTCAAGGCTTTGCACACGCGCGGCGAGATCGCGAAGACCGCAGCTGGCACGCTTGCTCATTACACGCACCGGAAGAACCTCGCGCAGAGGTCCGTCGACGGGATGGCGGTGCTCGCGCTCTGCGGCACATACTTCGTTCCCCGGACAGACCCCGACGCGCTCGAGGTCTGTCCGGCGTGCTGGTCCCTGCACTCCGAGATTCCCTCCGGATGAAGTTCGCGTCGATCGTAAGCAGGGCGCGGCCAGGCTCCGCTCACAGACGGAGCGGTGGATGAAGTCGGCCCTGACCACGGCGGTGTTCTTGGAGCGAGGGGAGGACCCCGGAAACCTATCCCGGGAGCGGCCCCTCTCCTCTCCGACCCCCTGAACCATCCGCCAGAGCCGAGGGCCCCCGCAGTCGCAGCTCTTCGAACAGGCGCAGCTGGATATCTGCGTGGGACTCGCCGCCACGAAGCACGAAGTACCTCTCCGACGGCTTCCCGCTGACCTCCCGCAGCGGCTCCGCGGACCAGTGAGGCTCGAAGTGCTCAGAACAGAGGGCCTCGAGGATTGCTCTCCGACCGCTCGGCCCCATCGAGGGGAACCAGGCCTCGACAACGATGCCATCGGGCCCAGAGCCTGACCACCACGACCATGTGTCGATGCTGGTCGCGCCCCATGAGCGAAGGATCCCGAGGCGCCGCACCATGGCACTCAACGCCATCGCGGCCCGGGGCTCCGGAAAGAATCCGCGAGTCCGCTCCTCGTGCGTCACCTCGTCCGGGAACCGCTCCGCCATGCACTGCCCCGCAGGGCAGACTTCTCGGTGAGAGAGAAGCACATCTGCGTACTGGATGCCCCGGAAGCGCACAACGCCTGTCGCGCCAGGACGGTAGATCTCGACAACGCCATTTCGCTCCCTCAAACGCATACCGGGCGCTATGACACAGCCGCCTTCTCCCACTTCGCGGTAAGGAAAGAGACCCAACCCAAGCGTCCGCGCGGCGCCCTCCGGCCCGACGGTGACGGTGAGCGAGTCCGTCCGCGCACAAAGCCGTCGCACATCGAGTCCGCCAGGGAGACTCTTCGGAATTCGTGGATCTGACGGCATCGGGAAGTGCAGCGTTCGGATCTCGCTGAAGACAGCGCCTTCGAGCAGGGCCTGCCCCGCATCAGGCAGAGGCGTCACGGGCCCGCCGGGGCCAGCCTCTTGAAGGGTCTGAACCGATGTGGCCATCGGCTCCATCAAGGCGCGAGAGCGCAGTCGAGCGCGGCGGGTCAGCCGAGAAGAAGGCATCATTCCTCCATCGCCCACCGAGCTGGGCGTACAGAGAAAAGATCCTGGAGATCACGGGGTGAAGTGCGTGGGGAAGCCGAGCTTCTTTCGCTGACAGTCGGCTCGGCGGCTGCAGACGGGGAACCCACGCGTCCCGTTCTCGCGCAACCGTACCAGCGCGCAAGGGGCCGCACACGATGTGCAACGTGCCGTTGGGCAGCTTCCATGGTGTCGACGCGGATTCACGGATCGGATCAGTCAGCGATCACCGCACATCCGACGATGCGGGTCCCCTTTCGAGCCGCAGCCCCCGGCAGCGGTTCACGGCCGCGTGGAGCTCGAGCGGGCGGGGCCGGGCGAGATGGCCGGGGTGTCCGTGGTGGGGTGAGAGCACGTCGAGTCCCTCGGCATCGATCCGCTCGCACAGTGCCGTGGTCGCCTGCTCGAGCGCGAGGGGTGCGCCGCCCGGCCCGGGCGCATCGAGCAGCTCGGCGAGGCGGTCCAGGGCGTGGGCGATGGCCTGGGTCTGCGCGGCGTCGACCAGCTGGGAGAGGGCGGAGAGGTCGATGTGCTCGTGGCCGAGTCGGATCGTGCCCCATCCGCGCGCCGAGGCGGGCTTCTTCTTCCCCGGTGGGCGCAGCGACCCCGCTGACGGAGTGCGGGGATGAGCAGCAGCGAACACGTCGGCCGCTGGCGCCGGTGCCCTGTGCTCGGCGAGCGCGCGGGCCTGGTCGGTGACGTCGCGGGGGATGTACTCATCGAGCGCGATCACGTGGTCGGCGACGTCGAGGAAGGCTGCGGAGCCGCCGGCGACCAGCACGGTGGAGACGCCGCGCTCGGTGAGCAGCGGGCGGACCCGGTCCACGAACGGGGTGATCGGTTCGCGCTCGGCCGGGACCAGGGCGCGCATCCGCTCGTCGCGGAACATCATGTTGGTGGCGGAGGTGTCCTCGTCGATCAGCAGGGCGGAGGCTCCGGCATCGACCGCCTCGATCAGGGAGGCGGCCTGGGAGGTGGAGCCCGAGGCGTTGGTGGTGGAGAAGGCGCGGGTGTCGGCGCCCGAGGGCAGGCCGGTGAGGAAGGGCGAGATGTCCACGCCGGTCACGGCGCGGCCGTCCTCGGCGCGGATCGCGGCGGCATCGATCCGGGTGATCACCCATTCGCGGCCATCACCCGACCGGTGCGGGTAGACGCCCTTGGCGAGCGCGCGCAGCAGCGTGGACTTGCCGTGGTAGCCGCCGCCCACGATCACCGTGACGCCGTCCGGCACGCCCATCCCGCTCACGCACCGGCCGCTGGGCAGAGAGAACTCCACCCGCAGTGAGGAGGGGCTCGCGAAGGGCACGGCGCCGTCTGCGAGCGGCAGGTCCGAGTCGCCGGCGCGGCGGGGCAGGATCGCGCCGTCGCCCACAAAGGCCACCAGGCCCCGCTCGGCGAGCTGGTCGCGCAGCGCCTCCTGGTCACGGTGCAGGGTGACGTGCTCCCGCAGTGCCTCAGCGTCCAGATTCGCGTGGAGCAGGGCCGTCTGGGCGAGGCGCGGCAGATCCTCGGTGAGCAGACGGGCGGCCTCGCGGCCGCGGATCCGGCGCCCCGCAGCGGGCAGCGCCACCGCGAGCCGCGCTTCGACGACGTCCGACGTGAGGGCGACGCTGGTGCGTTCGAGCACCTCCTGGCCCGGGGCGCCCGTGCTGATCCCCTCCCCCAGCTCTGCGGCGGCGCGCGCGACGGCGCGGGCCAGGAAGTCGGTGGTCGCGACCCGGCCGCGGTGATCGGAGAGCAGGTCCTCCGGCAGGACAGCACTGGCCGGGTCGACCACCACCCGCATCAGCGACGGCGGGGCGTAGGGGTCCACCTGCACGTGATCGACCACGAGGCGGCACACGCCCAGGTCGTAGCTGCCCTTCAGCTGCTTGAAGGCGCCGTAGCCGCGACCATCGATCGCGGTGAGGGTGCGGGTGAGCGTGGTGGCGTCGGCGGTCATGGGTCCATCACACACGACGCCGCCCCCGCTCGCACATCAGCGTCGACCTCGGCGCTTACGGCCTGCTGCACCTCGCGCACATCGACCCTGTGACGCCGGGTGAGGGCGGGCCGAGAACGCTGCAGCGGACCGCGCTGTCGTGTATCTGGAGCTGCATCCGGCGGGGACCTCGACGACGGACTGATCGGCACGGTCGCTGCCGGCAGATCCCGCACCATCCAGCGGTCCACGGCGCCGTCCTCACGGGTGCGCTCGGCAATCGATGCGGCGCGGTGAGAAGTCCCTGGCCGAGAATCGGGATCCGCGCACTGCTTGACAGATGGAGCTGCATGCCCCACGATCTCCGTCATACGAATAACGTCAGCGCGGATCGCACCGGTCCGAGGCGATACCCGACGAGACCCGGAGACACGCGAGATGACGCAGCGCCCGACCATGCACGACGTCGCCGCAGCCGCCGGCGTCTCCCAGGCAGTGGTGTCCATCGTCCTCAGCGGGTCGTACGCAGGCCGCGCCTCGGAGACCACGGCGCAGCGCGTGCGGGACGCCGCATCCAAGCTCGACTATCGCCCCAATCTTCAGGCGAAGAGCCTGAAGACCGGGGTGGCCGAGATCATCGGACTGGTGGGCGACGAGGTCGCCACCGCCCCGTTCTCGGGAATGCTGATCAAGGGCGCCCAGGACCGCGCCTGGCAGGACGACCACATGCTGATGACCATCGACACCGGCGGCGACGACGCTCTCGAGCGCGCAGCAATCGGGA
>JAAZLF010000528.1 GCA_012799425.1 Actinomycetales bacterium
CACGAAGGCCAGCGCGATGGACTGGAACATGTAGGAGCCGCCGTTCTCGGCCATCCGCAGGCCCGCGCCGATCACCACGCCGGCGCGGCCGCGGGTGAAGATCTCCCGGACGGGGCGCTCTGCGACCTGCTCGCTCTTCTCGAGCTGCACGAACGAGGGGGTCTCCTGGAGCTTGGCGCGGATGAACAGCGCCACCAGGATCAGCACGAAGGAGCCCAGGAACGGCAGGCGCCAGCCCCAGGAGAGGAAGGCGTCCTCGGGCATCAGGGTGAGCAGGAAGAACACCACGGAGGCGAGGAGGGTGCCGGCCTGGATGCCCACGAAGGGCAGCGCGGAGAAGAACCCGCGCTTCTTCACCGGCGCGTACTCGGCCATGAGCACCGTGGCTCCGGCCTGCTCGGCCCCGGCGCCGAACCCCTGGGCGAGCCGCATCAGCACCAGCAGGATCGGGGCGAGGATGCCCACCTGCTCGTAGGTGGGCAGCGCACCGATCAGCGTGGACGCGCCGCCCATCAGGATGATCGTGGTGACCAGCACCCAGCGTCGGCCGATGCGGTCGCCGATGGTGCCGAAGAACAGACCGCCGAAGGGGCGTGCCACGAAGCCCACGCCGTAGACGCCGAAAGCGGCGACGGTGGCCATCGCGGGGTTCGAGGTGGAGAAGAACAGGCGGTCGAAGACCAGCGCGGTCATCAGGCCGTACATCGCGAAGTCGAAGTATTCCAGGGCGCTGCCCACGCTCGAGGAGAGGGTCGCGCGGCGCAGGTTGGCCGCGTACTCCTGTTCGCTCATGGTGCCCGCCGGGGCGGGCCCGGGGCTGTTCGTCGGTGAACTCACGACATCTCCTTCGATGCTTGTCCGGAGGGTCGCTCGCTCGCGAGCGGCCCGGAGGGTGCGGATGACGCGCCCCAATGTACTCCATCCTGAACGCCGTGCAACCTGTTGAACGCCAACTGGGCGCCAGAGGGCGCCGCGGCGCGGAGCGCCGGTGGCAGGGCTTGGTCAGGCGCGCGTCTCGGGCCGGCGTGCAAGGGGGTTGGTCAGCCGCTGCGCCGCATCGATCACGGCGTCTCCGAGTGCGGCGACGGTCGCCTCATCCGCCTCGTCGGCCGGGAGGGCCACGCCGATCGCCATGTGCGGATCCCCGGGCTGCCAGGGCGGCAGCGGCGCGGCGATCCCGTGGATCCCCTCGAAGGACTCCCCCGGATCGACGGCGTACCCCGCCCGGCGGGCCGCGCGCAGCCTGTCCCAGACCACCTCGGGAGAGCGTGCGGAGCGCGCAGTGCGCGGGGCCTTCACCTGCTCCTCGACGAGCGGGGCGATCTCGGGGTCCGGCATCGGCATCAGCATCGCGCTGCCCACCGCGCAGTAGATCAGCGGCAGCCTCGAGCCGAGCGGTGTCCCCAGGCGGTGGCGGCGCCCCTCGTGACGAGCGAGGTAGAGCGCATCGGAGGCATCCAGGGTCGCGATCTGCACCACGTGCCGCGCGAGGACCGGATGCTCCTCGACGACCTCGAAGAACTCCCGCACCTGGTTGAACTGCGCCGCGAACGCTCCGCCGAGCTCTGCCGTGCGCATGCCGAGCCGATATCCGCTCCCCGCCCGATGGATCATCCGCTCGCGCTCGAGCGCGGCGCAGATGTTGGAGGCCGAGGATTTCGCGATCCCCACCGTCCGCGCGATATCGGACAACGACTGCGGAGCGCCCCCGGAGGCTTCGAGCGCCTCGAGGATGCGCATCGCACGGCCGACGGCGGGCGAGGGGTCACGGATCTCGTTCATGCTCAGTAGAACTCCACGGTGTCGACGACGTTGCGCAGCTCCCGCCCGCCCAGGTGACGGTCGAGATTGTCGACGAACAGCCGCACGATCCGCTCCTCCTCGCGCGAGGACAGAGCGGCGGTGTGCGGGCTGATCAGGACATTCGGATGATCCCACAGCGAGCTCTGCGCCGGGAGCGGTTCAACGGCGGTGACGTCGAGCGCGGCGAATCCGATCCTCCCGGCCTCGAGGGCCGTGACCAGGGCGTCCTCGTCGACCGCTGTGCCCCGACCGACGTTGACCAGGCTCGTGCCCGGACGCACGGCGCCGAGCACCTCGTCGCCGATCAGCCCGTCGGTCGCCGCGGTGCCGGGGAGCGTCACGACGATCGCGTCGACGTCGGCGGCGGCGCGGGCGAGGTCCTCGATCGGGACCAGCTGATCGACGTGCGGGACGGGCCGGCCGCTGCGGGTGGTGCCGAGCACGCGCGCGCCCAGGGCGGAGAACTTCTCCGCGCATGCCGCGCCGATGCCGCCGAGGCCCACGATGAGCACGCTCATCTCGTCGATCTGCGTCATCTCCCAGCGCTCTCCCCACTCGTGTGCGCGCTGCTGGCGCTGCAGGCGCGGCAGGGTCTTGGCGCCTGCGAGCACACCGAAGACAGCGAACTCGGCCAGCGGCGAGCCGTGCACGCCCGCCGTGGTGGTCACCGCCACGCGGTCGAGCTCATCGCGGTCGAGCTCGGCGGCGCGCAGCTGGGCACCGCCGCCGGCGGCCATCGCCTGGACCCAGCGGAGACTCGGGTTGGCGCGCACGGTGCGGGCGAGCTCGGAGGGATCCACATCGGGCAGGGAGAAGAGGACGTCCGCCGAATCGACCATCTCGCGGTACGCCTGCTGCTGGGCCGGGGTGCGCCGATGGTCCGGGTCGCCCGACCAGTCCGCAGGGCCGCGCCGCGGCCGGTAGAGGGAATGGTCGCGCACGACCTCCACGCGCGGCTCCTCGCGCTCGATCCGGGCGCACAGCGGCTCGGGGAGGTCCACGGCGATGACCACGCGGGGCCTGCGAGCACCGTCTCGCCCCGTGCGGGGGGCGGCCTGCTCGTACTGCGACATCGTGTGATCCACTGGGTGCTCCTTCGCTCGGCATCGATGCTCCGCGGAGTGCTGCCGCGGCGGG
>JAAZLF010000529.1 GCA_012799425.1 Actinomycetales bacterium
TACGAGGACAAGAACACGATGCGCTTCAGCATCGAGGGGCGCGTGCCCTTCGTGGACAAGGAGCTGCTGAAGTTCCTGTTCTCCCTCGACGAATCCGCGATCATCCACGACGGCTGGAACAAGCGGATCCTGCGCGAGTCGATGGACGGGATCCTTCCCGACATGATCTCCAAGCGGCGCAACAAGATCGGCTTCACCACCCCGGAGGGGGAGTGGTTCCGCTCGATCGCCCCGCAGCTGCGGGACATCTTCGCCTCCGAGTCCTTCGCCTCGCGCCCGTTCTTCGACGCGCCGAGCGTGCTGGCCCTGTTCGACGACTACATCGCCCACCCCGAGAACCACGGCACGCTGATGTTCTGGCGCCTGCTGAACGTCGAGCTGTGGATGCGCACCTTCTTCGACGATGTCGAGGGCGCCGTGCAGTCGCTCGGCGGCAGCGCCGAGCAGCCCGCGCAGGCCCCGACGCTCGCCGCCGCGCATGCCCCGGCCGCCGAGGAGGAGACGGTCTCCAAGAGCGACTACCTCGCCAATCCGGGCAAGGAGCTCGACCTGGTCTCCGAGGCCGACGCACATACCTGGCGCCGCCTGCCGCTGCAGACGGAGCTGGTGGCGCGCGGTGACGACATCGAGAAGCTCGCCCGCGAGCGCGTCGAGCGCTTCGCCGCTGATCTCCCGACCGGCACCGTGCCGGAGGGCTCGCCCTGGTACTTCGTGATCAGCGAGAAGATCATCGCGATCGCCCAGGGACGCTCCTGGTTCACCTGGGAGGTCAAGCCCCGCCGCTCGGCCAAGATGCTCAGCCGTTTCGTCAGCCGCACCCCCGCCGGTATCGGGCTGGGAGACCCCACCACGATGGAGCTCGCGATCCGCGAGGTCGGCCTGCCGCGCGTGCTGGCGGCCTCCGCCGCAGGCGCCGCCGGGAAGGTGGTGGGCCGCAAGGGCGTGTTCTACGAGGTCGTCGGCGCGAACGTGCGCGCGATCGACGGGCCCACCCCGTACTCGGCCTTCCCCTCCAACGTCTCCGCGAAGCTGCCTCCGAAGGACCCGGACGGCGTCTCCGCGCGGATCTCCGCGGCGATCCGCGGCGCCGACATCCCCGCTGCGCTGCGCGACAGCTTCGTCGGCACCGTGGTGATGGATGCCAACGACATCGGCCGCAACGTCCTGGGATCGGACGTCGCGACCCCGCACACGCAGCTCGAGGCGACCTTCGCGGACAATCCGCTGGGTCAGGGACGTCAGCGCACCCCGCTCGCGATCCTCGTGGATCTCGGCATCGCGTCACAGCGGTGAGCAGAGGCCGGCCTGGTCTAGGCTCCGAGCACCAGAGCATTTTCGGGAGGACATCATGACCAGCACCGACTCGCGCCCCGCGCGACCGTTCGGCGCGGTGGGGACCGCGATGGTCACCCCGCTCACCGAGGACGGCCACAAGGTCGACCTCGACGCCGCCCAGAAGCTGGCTGTCCACATCACGGAGCACGGCAACGACGCGATCGTCGTCTCGGGCACCACAGGAGAGGCGCCCACCCTCACCGACGTGGAGAAGCTCGAGCTCGCACGCGCGGTGCGCGACGCCGTAGGCCCCGAGATCACGGTGGTCGCGGGCGTGGGCACCTACGACACCGCCCACTCGATCGACCTCGCCCGCGAGCACGCCAAGCTCGGCCTCGACGGTCTCCTGATCGTCACCCCGTACTACTCCAAGCCCAGCCAGGCCGGGGTCATCGCGCACACCACCGCGATCGCCGACTCCACGGACCTGCCGGTGATGCTCTACGACATCCCCGGCCGCAGCGCCATCCCCCTGGCCTACGAAACCCTCATGCGCCTCGGCGAGAACCCGCGCATCCGCGCCGTCAAGGACGCGAAGGCGGACCTGCACCAGGCCTCCCGGATCATGTCGCAGACCGACTTGGTCTACTACTCCGGCGAGGACGGCCTGAACCTCCCGTGGCTGTCCATCGGGGCCTCCGGCATCGTGTCCGTGGTCGGTCAGGTCGCCGGTGAGATCGAGAAGGAGATGATCGACGCCGTCGACCGCTCCGACCTCGCGGCCGCCCGCGCCGCGAACCTGCGCCTGGTGCCGGTGGTCGAGGCGATCATGAACCACATGCCCGGGGCCGTGGCCGCCAAGGCGGCGCTGCATCTGCAGGGCGTCCTGCCCCACGCGACGATGCGCGGCCCCCATGTCGCCGCGGACACCGACCAGCTGCGCATGCTCGAGACCGCCCTGGAGGCGGCCGGACTCATCTGATCAGGCTCGGAGGTGCCGATGTCCATTGACTTCTCCCAGCGTCCCGACCAGCCGCCCGCCCTCAGGCCCGGCGTCCTGCGGATCATCCCGCTCGGCGGCCTCGGTGACGTCGGCCGGAACATGTCGGTCCTGGAGATCGACGGCCGGCTGCTGATCATCGACTGCGGAGTCCTGTTCCCGGAGGACTCCCAGCCCGGGGTCGACCTGATCCTGCCGGACTTCGGCATCATCGCCGATCGCCTCGACGACGTCGAAGCGATCGTGCTCACGCACGGCCACGAAGACCACATCGGTGCCGTGCCCTACCTGCTGCGGCGCCGGCCCGACATCCCGCTCGTGGGAAGCCGCCTCACGCTCGCCTTCATCGAGGCGAAGCTGAAGGAGCACCGCATCCGCCCGGTGACCACCGTGGTCGCGGAGGACGAGAAGCGCAGTCTCGGCCCCTTCGACTGCGAGTTCGTGGCGGTCAACCACTCCATCCCGGACGCGCTTGCCGTGCACGTCAGCACGGCCGCAGGCACTGTGCTGCACACCGGCGACTTCAAGATGGACCAGCTCCCGCTGGATGGCAGGATCACCGACCTGCGCGCCTTCGCACGGCTCGGCGAGGCGGGCGTGGATCTGTTCATGACCGA
>JAAZLF010000530.1 GCA_012799425.1 Actinomycetales bacterium
CAGTCGTCGTGCACGGTGGTGCCGGAGCGGCCGATCTCCCAGGCGACGGCTTCGATCACCTTGTACAGATCTGAATCGGCGAACACGAATCCGCGGTGCTCCGCTCCGGATTCGCCCACCAGCCGCCGGAAGTTGTCGATCACCCCGGAGGTCTCCAACTGGGCGATGCAGCGCGGGATCGTGGCTGAGGCGTTCAGCTCCTGCCAGGCGCCGAGGGCCCCGCGAGGATGCAGCGTGACCTGGGACAGGTCCAGTGGTCGCAGAGCGGAGCCCCGAGGGGAGCGCGGCAGAGCGGGAGTCGGACGGACGCAGTGCAGTGACTGGGCGGGCAAGGTGTCTCCTCGTCGAGATGTGGTGTCTGCCATCCTCTGTCGCCGCATCGACCCAGGTCAAGGGGTGTCACAACGTCGTAAATCTACGCGCGCGCATCCGGTCGGACGTGAGGGCTCACACATTCCCCAGGGCCCTAGGGCTGCTTTTGGGCTGCATAAGATGTACGCATGTCCGATGCGCAGCCGTCCTTCGACGCCCACCAGATCCTCACCGCACTGCTCACCGCAGCACCCGAGGCGAGCGAGGCCATGAGCACGCTGCGCCCCGACGTGCTCTCCCGCACCCGCGACGCCTACGACGCGCTGTACCGCGAGCCCCAGCTGCTCCCCGCTCCGGTGCTGCACGGCCTCGCCGCAGTGAGCGCCGACTGGCAGGGCAGCGGCGTGCTCGCCCAGTGGCATCGCACCCAGGGCGCTTCCTCACAGCTGGCCGCCGCCGATCCGCTCACCGGCGATCCGGCGCTCGCCGCACTGCGCGACCACGTGGACCTGCTGTCCACTTCCCCGGCGCTGGCCACCCTCGCCGACCAGGAGAATCTGACCGCCGCGGGCCACGACGCCCGCACCGTCGTGCTGATCAGCCAGCTCGTCGCCTTCGAGAGCCACCTGCAGCGCCTGGTCGCCGGGCTCGCCGCGCTGCACGGCCTGGCGGTCCCGTCGGCCGACGCCCCCACCCGCACCCCGCGCTCCCGCGGCCGGGCCGCCCAGCACAGCGGCACCACGCCCGGCGGCCGCACCCGCCCCGCGGCCTTCACCCGGGAACAGCTGCAGTGGGAGCCATGGATCCCCGTCCCCGCCGAGGACGAGCTGACCGAGGAGCAGCGCGCCTCCTTCGCCTCCAAGGCCAGCACCCACAGCGTCTATTTCCGGATGCTCTCCCTGACGCCGGCCCTCACCAGGGCCCGCAGCGAACTCGACAACGCGATCTTCCTGCCGCGCGACGGCATGCCCAAGGCCGAGCGCGAGCTCGTCGCCGCCGTGACCAGCAAGGTCAACGACTGCATCTACTGCGCCTCCGTGCACGCGCGCAAGGCTGCCGGATTCTCCAAGCGCGAGGAGGAGGTTGACGCCCTGCTCGCCGCGCCGCTCGAGCGTGACGAGGACTGGATCCCCGCCGACCTCACCCCGCTCGCCGCCGGCCAGGACGAGCGCTGGAGCGCGATCGTCGTCGCCGCCGCCGAGCTGTCCCGCCCCCGCCCCGCGCTCGGGGCCGACCAGCTCACCGCTCTGCGACGGCAGGGCCTCGAAGACCACCAGATCACCGACCTGCTCACCGCCGCGTCCTTCTTCGCCTGGGCGAACCGCCTGATGCTCAGCCTCGGCGACCCCTCGCTGCCCGACGCCGTCTGACCCACCCCGAACGAGGAACCATGAACCACGCCATCGCCCGTCGTCGTCCCACCCGGCGCGCCCTGCTCGGCACCGCCGTCGCCGCCCTGCCCGCCCTCGGGCTCGCCGCGTGCGGCGAGGTCACCGTCGAAGGGCAGGCCGCAGCCTCCGAGGAGCTCACGATCGCCGATGACCAGGGTCGCGAGGTGACACTTCCCGGCCCCGCCCGGAAGGCCGTGGTCATCAACAGCTACGCCAACGAGTTCGTGCGCGCCATCGGCGCCGGAGACAGGGTCGTGGGAGTGGACCGGTCCTCCCTGGACCGACTGCCCTATCTCGAACTCGCCGAGGAGCAGGTGATCGCCGAAGGCCTGGACCAGCTCAACTACGAGGCCATCGCCGAGCTCGGCCCGGATGTCGTGATCCTGCCGCGCAACGCCGTGTGGCAGGA
The DNA here is from genome assembly GCA_012799425.1 of Actinomycetales bacterium. Classification (GTDB taxonomy): domain Bacteria; phylum Actinomycetota; class Actinomycetes; order Actinomycetales; family Dermabacteraceae; genus Brachybacterium. The sequence continues at coordinate 2,113 of JAAZLF010000530.1, forward strand.
GGCGCTCGAGCAGCTCTCCGCCTTCGACATCCCCGTCGTCATCGCGACCGCCTGGGACACGGAGGTGGTCGATGCGACCCTCAGCCTGCTCGGGCAGGTCTTCGGGGTGGAGGACGGCGCGCAGGCCGTGCTCGACTTCCGCAGCGAGATCGCGGCGCTGCTCGAGGAGCGGCTGGTCGACGTCGAACCGGTCCCGATGTACTTCGAGACGGTCGAGCCCTACCTGACCACGCTGCCCGGCTCCGGCTTCCACGCCATGATCGAGGCCGCCGGCGGCACCAACATCTTCGACGATGCCTCCGGGGGAGACGCCCAGGAGGAGCTGACCGTCGACCCCACCGAGGTGGTGCTGCGCGATCCGCAGTTCGTGATGCACGAGTTCGAACCCTCCGCTGAGCCCGCCGACCGCTTCGACGCCCTGCGCGAGGGCCTCGAGGCCCGGCCCGGCTGGGGCGGGCTGGACGCCCTGGCCGACGGCCGGGTCGCGATCGCCAACGGCTGGGCCACCAGCGCGCTGGGCAAGTCGATCGGTGCCGTCTACCTCGCCGCCTGGCTGCACCCCGAGCAGATGGACGGCGTGAAGCCCGACGACTACCTCACGCGCTGGGTGACCGAGTTCCAGGACACCGAGCTGTCCGACGTGGCCGACTACGTCCAGGGGCCGCTGGGATGACCGCGACCCTCGAGAAGCAGCCCGCCCCCACGCCCGCGCCGGCCCCGGAGCCGGCGAGCCCGTCCCGCGGCCGGGAGCTGCGCAAGTCCCTCGTCCTCGCCGTCGGCGTCGTGGTCTCCGTGCTCGCCCTGATCGCCTCGGTCACGATCGGCACCGCCGGTGTGGGCTTCGGCGACGTGCTCCGCTCGCTCCAGGTGAGCATCTTCGGCGGCACCGTCAGCGCCGAGTTCGCCTCCTCCTACGCGGTGATCACCCAGCTGCGCCTGCCCCGCGTGCTGCTCGCCTTCACCGCGGGTGCCGCGCTGTCCGTCTCCGGCGTGCTCATGCAGGGCCTGCTGCGCAACCCCCTGGTCAGCCCGTTCACCCTGGGCGTCTCGCCGGCCGCAGCCTTCGGTGCGGCGCTCGTGATCACCCTGGCCGGCACCAACCAGCTGCCGGTGTGGGCCACGATCGCCGGCGCCATGGTGATGGCGCTGGCCGTCTCCGCGGTGGTGCTCGGCATCGCCACCGCCCGGCGGATGGCCGTGGCCACCCTGCTGCTGCTCGGCATCGCGATGACCCAGATCTTCGAGGCGCTGACCTCGGCGCTCCAGTTCACCGCCAACGAGAACACCCTGCAGGCCATCATCCGCTGGACCTTCGGGTCGGTGAACGACGCCACCTGGTCCGACGTGCTGATCGTTGGTGCGGTCACCGTGGTCGCGGTCCCGGTGACGCTGCTGTTCTCCAAGGACCTCAACGCGATCGCCTTCGCCGGCGACGACGCGGCCCGCAGCTTCGGAGTGAACGTCGGCCCGGTGCGGATCGGACTGATCGCGCTGTCGGTGACCCTCGCCGCCGTGGTCGTCTCCTTCTGCGGGATCATCGGGTTCGTCGGCCTCGTCGGCCCCCACATCGCGCGCCTCGCGATCGGCGCGGACCATCGCCACCTGCTGCCCTTCGCGGCGCTGTCCGGCGGTCTGCTGCTGCTGGTCGCCGACGCCGTCGGGCGCACCGTGATCGCGCCGGCCGTGGTGCCCGTCGGCATCGTGGTCGCCTTCATCGGCGGCCCGGTGTTCATCTACCTCATCCTCACACGAAGGAACACCTTGAAGTGAGCCTCTCCGTCTCTGACCTGTCCTTCTCCTACGGCACTCGCACGATCCTCG
>JAAZLF010000531.1 GCA_012799425.1 Actinomycetales bacterium
CTCCCCGGCGTCCTTCGAACGCGGCGGAGTCCGCCGGTGGGGTCAGGACTGTTCGGCGAGCTTGCGCTCTTCCTGGTAGTCGCAGACGTCCTCGTTCACCCACACCTCGACGTTCTTGATCTCCGGCAGGTCGGAGGCCAGGAAGATCGGATCGAGGCCCTGGGCGCGTTGAGCGTTGTAGTGGCGCAGCAGCTTGAGCGCCGTGGGGGTGAGGATCGCGATCACCACGAGGTTGATCAGGGCGATGAACACCATGCTCACCCCTGCGATCGTCCAGGCGAGGTCCACGGCGATCACGGAGCCGATGAACACCAGTGCCACCACGGCGGCACCGAAGGCGATGTGCCAGCCGCGCTTCGCGGTCAGGAAGTGCATGTTCGCCTCGCCGTAGGAGAAGTTGCCCAGCACCGAGGTGAAGGCCAGCAGGAACATGATCATGGCGAGCAGGACCGCGGCCCAGCTGCCGAGGTTGGAGGCGAGGGACTCCTGCACCATCACCAGACCCTCACCGCCTGTGGAGACGTCCGGGAAGGAAACCAGCACGATGAAGGCGGTGATCGAGCAGATCAGCAGGGTGTCGAAGTAGACGCCGAAGGTCTGCACCAGGCCCTGCTTGACGGGGTGGCTCACCGAGGCGGTGGCGGCGACGTTGGGGACCGAGCCCATGCCGGCCTCGTTGGAGAGCATGCCGCGTTGAACGCCGTTGACGATCACGGCGCCGAAGCCGCCGCCGATGACGGCCTGCGGGTTGAACGCCTCGGTGACGATCTGGCTGAGCACGCGGGGAAGCTCGCCGAGGTTCATGCCGACAATGACGATGCCGATGACCAGGTAGATCAGCGCCATGATCGGGACCATGCTCTGCGCGACGCCGGCCACGCGGCGCATGCCGCCGAAGATGATGCCTGCGGTGAGCATGGCCAGCAGCACGCCGAGCACGATCGGCAGCCAGGGCAGCCCCTCGGGATCGGTGTAGACGGCGACGGCGCCGGTGATGGCGTCGACGATGGTGTTGGCCTGCAGCGACGTGAAGGCGAAGGCGAAGCAGAAGATGAACAGCACGGCGAAGAAGGCACCGAACCCGCGACTGCCCAGCCCGCGGTGGATGTAGAAGGCGGGACCGCCCTTGTAGGTGTCATCGGCGCGGGTCTTCCACAGCTGGGCGAGGGTGGATTCGATGAAGCTCGCGGCACCGCTGACCACGCACATGATCCACATCCACAGCACCGCACCGGGCCCGCCCAGGAAGATCGCACCGGCGACGCCGGAAACGTTGCCGGTGCCCACCCGCGCGGCAGCGGAGATGGAGAAGGCCTGGAAGGCGCTGAGCGACTTGGCCCGCTCGGTGCGGCCGCGCTTGCCGTCGACCTCCTCGCGCTGCGCCTTCTGGGTGATGGCTCCGAACATCGCCGGGATCATCCGCAGCTGCACGGCCCCGGAGCGGATCGTGAAGTACACGCCGAGCCCGATGACCACCGGCATCCCGGCCCAGGTCCAGAGCCAGCCCTCGGCATTTCCGAGGAACTCGTTCAGTGATTCGAGGGGGTTCATGGACAGAACCGTAGCCGGAGTGAGCCAGCGCACCTCAACGCCGCGGCTCTCCGCGCCGACCTGACGGCCTCTGAACTCCCGCGCGCGAGGATTGTGTCCCGCATCGCGGTCACGTGACGCACGCCACATCACGGCGTATCGAGGCGCAGAAAACGCCTGATCACAGGCGCCATCACCCCAGGTCGCCATGAATAGTCCACAGTTGTCCGACAATCCGATCCACGGATAGCCGACAGTCACAGTTGCATCACGACACTCCGAGGAACGACCCCCTGAGCACCCCCGGGGGCTCCACAAGCGTCGCTGCTCTCGATACCGTTGACGGCGATATGGGCCAGTTGATGACGCACAGCGCAGACCACCAGTCCACCACCGAGCAGATGACCGGACCAGGCTCCGACCTGGAATTCCGCCCTCCCACGATGGAGGACGGCGCCGCCATGTGGCGGATCGCCCGCGACAGCGGCACTCTCGACCTGAACACCTCGTACGCCTACTTGATCCTGGCCCGCGACTTCGCGGAGTCCTCACGCGTGGTGCTGCACGACGGAGAGCCGGTCGGCTTCGCCCTCGGCTACCTCCGCCCCACCGCGCCGGACCGCCTGTTCATCTGGCAGATCGCCGTGGACGAGTCCCAGCGGGGGCGCCGACTGGCAGCCCGACTGCTCGACTCGCTGCTGGAGGACCTGCCTCAGGTGACCACGCTCGAGACCACGATCACCGAGGACAACGCCGCATCCCAGCGACTGTTCGCCTCCTTCGCGGAGCGTCACGGCGCCGAGCACCGCATCGAGCCGCTGCTGACCGAGGCCCATTTCCCGGACCCCGGGCACGGCGCCGAGCTGCTGCACGTGATCAGCGGGCTGCACGCCGGGAGCTGAGCCTCCGGACCCTCACGAGTCACCCCCGTCGGCACGGGCGCCCCAGCGCGCCCTGATGCCGCCCACGAACCACTGAACCACCACCCAGGAGATGTCATGACTATGACCGCACCGACCGAGACCGCTGCGAAGCCCGAGCTGACCGATGAGGTCAGCGCCCCCACCGTCGACCCGATCGAGCTCGAGTCCGGCGTTCGCAGCTACTCCCGCGGCTGGCCCGCCGTGTTCACCCACGCCAAGGGCTCCGTCCTGACCGCCGAGGATGGCAGCGAGTACATCGACTTCTTCGCCGGCGCCGGCACCCTGAACTACGGGCACAACCACCCCGAGCTCAAGAAGGTCGTCATCGACCACTACCTCGAGGACCGGGTCGTGCACGGCCTGGACATGTTCACCGATGTGCGCCGGACCTTCCTGCAGACCTTCGACGAGAAGATCCTGAAGCCGCGCGGCCTGGACTACAAGGTTGCCTTCCCCGGCCCCGGCGGCACGAACGCCGTCGAGGCGGCGCTGAAGCTGGCCCGCAAGGTCACCGGCCGCGAGTCCGTCGTGAGCTTCACCAACGGCTTCCACGGCATGACCCTCGGCGCCCTGTCCGTCACCGGCAACTCGATGAAGCGCGGCGGCGCCGGGATCCCCCTGGTGCACTCCACGCCGATGCCGTTCGATGACTACTTCGGTCAGATCGTCCCGGACTTCATGTACTTCGAGCGCCTGCTCACCGACGGCGGCAGCGGCCTGAACAAGCCCGCTGCGGTGATCGTCGAGACGGTCCAGGGCGAGGGCGGCATCAACGCCGCCCGTGCCGAGTGGCTGCGCGGCCTCTCCGAGCTGTGCAAGAAGCACGAGATCCTGCTGATCGTCGATGACATCCAGATGGGCTGCGGCCGCACCGGCCAGTTCTTCAGCTTCGAGGAGGCCGGCATCGAGCCGGACATGGTCACCCTCTCGAAGTCGATCAGCGGCTACGGCCACCCGCTGGCCCTGACGCTGCTCAAGCCGGAGCTGGACATCTGGGAGCCGGGCGAGCACAACGGCACCTTCCGTGGCTTCGCCCCCGCCTTCGCGACCGCCACCAAGGCGATCGAGCTGTTCTGGAGCGATGACGAGCTCGAGAAGTCGACCATCGCCAAGGGCGCCTACGTCGAGGGCCGCTTCAACCAGATCGCCGCCCGTTTCCCGGAGCATGAGCTGGTCGTCAAGGGTCGTGGCCTCGCCCGCGGCCTGCAGATGCCCAGCGGTGAGATCGCGGGCAAGATCGCTGCTCGCGCCTTCGAGGAGGGCCTGCTGCTGGAGACCTCCGGCCCGTCCGACGAGGTCGTCAAGCTGCTCCCGGCCCTGACGATCCCCGATGAGCTGCTCGCCCGCGGCCTGGACATCATCGAGAACGCGATCGATGAGGCCCTCTCGGCCTGATCGCCTCTGAACTGCGTCGGCCCGCACCCCGACACTCGTGGGTGCGGGCCGACGCCCTGCGCGAGTGCGCAGACCTCTGACCCTGAAGAACCACCGGAAGGACACCCCATGCTCGTTCGCTCGCTCGCCGAGATCGAGGACACCGACGCCGACATCAAGTCGGACAACTGGCGCTCCAAGCGCATCATCCTGGCCAAGGAGGGCGTGGGCTTCTCGGTTCACGAGACCACCCTGTACGAGGGCACGGAGAGCTTCTTCTGGTACGCCAACCACATCGAGGCCGTCTTCATCACCCACGGCGAGGGCGAGATCGAGGATCTGGCCACCGGTGAGGTGCACCAGCTCGCCCCCGGCACGCTGTACCTGCTCAACGATCACGACAAGCACAAGGTGCGGGTCCGCAAGGAGATCCGCTGCGTGTGCGTGTTCAACCCGCCGGTCACCGGCCGCGAGGTCCACGACGAGAACGGCGTCTACCCGCTGATCACCGAGGACGCCTGAGCGCAGTGACTCGCTGAGCGGCGCGTCCCGGCGCGCCGCACCACAGCACGGAGCCCGGCAGGACCACTGGTCCTGCCGGGCTCTTCCCATGTATGGGGGGGTGGGCGGCGGGTCAGCCGCGGGGAGCGCTCAGGCGCGGCGCTTGCGCAGGATCAGCAGGATCGCGCCGATCGCCAGCAGCAGGAGGCCGAG
>JAAZLF010000532.1 GCA_012799425.1 Actinomycetales bacterium
CAGCGGCGCGCACCCGCTCGCGGGCCTGGAGAGTGGAGGAGTCCGGAAGGCCCACCAGGCTGAAGGCCGGCAGGCCCGGGGAGACATCGGCCTCCACCTCGACCAGCGTCCCTTCGAGGCCTGCGAGGCTGATCGACAGTGTGCGTGCGTGCCCCATCAGGACACCGCTTCGAGATGCTCGAGGGAGAAGGTCCCATCGAGGTGGGCGTGCACGGCCACGACATCGATGCGCACGTCGCGGTGCGGTGTCGAATGGTCCATGAGGTAGGCACCGGCGAGTCGACGCAGACGGCGCAGCTTGTCGGGGGTGACCGCGGCCTGAGGCACCCCGGTGACGAAGGAGCGGCGGGTCTTGACCTCGACAATGACGAGCGTGGTGTGGGCCAGGGCCACGATGTCGATCTCGCCGTGCCGCAGTCGCAGGTTCCGCTCGACGATCTGCCATCCGCATGCTTCGAGATGCGCTGCGGCGAGGTCCTCGCCCGCTCTTCCGAGCTCGAGGGTCGACATCTCCCGCACGCGGCGGGGAGCGGGGGCGGCGACCGGACCCGCTGCCGGCGGGTCAGCGGCGAGGCCAGGTGCCCGCACGGCTGTCGGCGCGGGGCGCCCGGAGGAGGGCTCGGGGTGCTCGGGGTGCGTCGCGAGAGTGTTCATGCCGGCCAGCCTGGCCGGGGGGCACGGCGGACGGTACCTGCGCCTCGTTCCTGGGGACGCCGGGGCGCTGTGGAGGAACGGTGCGACGTCGCACCGGGCTCAGGGCAGCGAGATGTCCTGCTTGTTGAGCTCCTCGATGTTGACGTCCTTGAACGTCACCACCCGCACCGAGCGCACGAAGCGGTTCGAGCGGTAGATGTCCCATACCCAGACGTCGGCCAGGCGCAGCTCGTAGAACACCTCACCGCCGCCGGAGCGGACCTGGAGGTCCACCTGGTTGGCGAGGTAGAAGCGTCGCTCCGTCTCGACCACGTAGGTGAACAGGCTGACCACGTCGCGATACTCGCGGAACAGCTGCAGCTCGAGGTCGGACTCGTAGTTCTCGAGGTCCTGGGCGCTCACCGACGCTCCTTCCCACCCTGCGGGTACCACTGGTCGTCCCACAGTACGCCAGCTGCGGCGGGCATCGACGTCGCGACCGGCGCCGGCGCAGGAGCGCCGACCGTGACAGGCGTCGACGGGACCGCCACCGCGACGGCAGGCGCAGAGCCGAGGCGCCAGCTGCGGCGATGGTGCTCATGGGCGCCGAGCCGGTCGATCGCCTCCCGGTGCGCGGCGGACCCGTACCCCTTGTTCGAGGCCCAGCAGTAGTCCGGCGCCGCGGCGTCGAGCTCGACCATCCACGCATCGCGCGCGACCTTCGCCAGGATGCTGGCGGCCGCGACGCTCGCACAGTCGCGATCGGCGGCCACCCTCAGCTCGACGCTCGGAGCCGGGCGGTCCTCACTCACCAGGTGCGCGGACAGCACGTCGACATCGCCGTCGAACAGGATGGCATCGATCTCGAGCTCGAGCCCCTCCAGCGCACGCAGGGCGGCACGGGTGAGGGCAGGCATGATCCCGATCTCGTCGATCTCGGCAGGGCTCGACCAGCCGACCGAGGCGCCGGCCGCATGTGCGCGGATCGGCCCGACGAGGGCCTCCCGGCGTCGCGCGGAGAGCTTCTTGGAGTCGCGGACCCCCTCGGGCAGCTGCGGAGGCGCACCGTCGATGATCTCGACCGCGCAGGCTCCCACTGCGACCGGTCCGGCGAGGGCGCCGCGGCCCACCTCGTCGACACCCACGACGATGCGTCGCCCCGGGCCCCGACGCGCGGCCAGGGCGAGCTCGACCTCAAGAGTGGGGGCGAGCGCGCTCACGGCTGCTCGGGGACGTCGGCGAAGGACTCACGACCCTCGTCCAGCCGCTCCCAGCTGCTGACGGGCCAGAAGATGACCTCGGCGCGGCCGGTGATGTCGGACTCGTCGACGAAACCGCCCTCGCCCCGGGTCTCGTGGAAGGCGGAGTCCGCTGACGCATGGCGATTGTCGCCCATGACCCAGACCTTCCCGTCCGGCACCGTGACGTTGAAAGCTGCCTGGCAGGCGGAGGTCTCGGGATTGATGTACGGCTCCTCGAGCGGGGTCCCGTTGACCTCGAGCACGCCGTCGTCCTCGCAGACGACGCGGTCACCGGGCAGACCGACCAGGCGCTTGACCAGGTGGTCCTGAGAGGGGTCGGGCGCCAGGCCCACCATGCTCAGCAGCATCATCACCCGCACCCTGGGGGTCGGGTTCTCGGTGGCGTCCCCGGGGATCCAGTCGTCCGGGTCCTCGAAGACGATGACGTCGCCGCGCTCGAGATCGAACACACCGGGGCTGAGCTTGGAGACGAGGATCTTGTCGTCCTCGAGCAGCGTCGGGTTCATCGACGCCGAGGGGATGTAGAAGGGCTGGATCAAGAAGGTCTTGACCAGCACGGCGATGACCAGTGCGACCGCCATGGTGATCAGCGTGTCCAGCCACAGCGGCATCCGCTGCCTGCGGTGGCTGCGCTCGCCCTCGCGCCCGGTCCCGCGGCGGTCCTCACCGGCTGCGGAGTCCGCAGAGTCGGACACAGCAGGGCGGGAGGCTTCGGGCGCGTTCATCGCCGTGATCCTATCCGCAGATGCTGGGTGTCAGGGTGCGCCCTGACGCGACAGTGGCCACACGATCGTCTGCACCTGCCCCGCCACTCGGTCGACCGGGATCATCCCGCCGCCCGGCGCGCCGAGCAGATGCCGCGAATCAGTGGAGTCACCGCGGTTGTCGCCCAGGACGAACATCCGCTCCTTCGGAACGAGCAGGTCGAACTCGATCTCGCTGGGTGCCGTGCCGTCGGGGAGATAGGGCTCGTCGAGCGGATCGCCGTTGACGGTGATCGCGCCGTCGGGATCGCAGCACGCCACGCTGTCGCCGCCCACGGCGATGACGCGCTTGACCCAGTAGCGGTCGCCATCGACCGCCGAGGGCGCGAAGTAGCCGCGGCCGTCGAAGACGACGATCTCGCCGCGCTGAGCGGTGCCGCGCAACGTTCGGTCCGCCAGGAGCACGTCTCCGGCATCGAGCGCCGGCGCCATCGAGGCGGAGGGGACCCGGAAGGGCTGGACCACGAACTGGCGCATCCCCAGCGCCGCCGCGAGGAGCGCCACGACGCAGACGGCGGCGACCACCACGAAGTGGGGCCGCCGCCGTCCGTTCACGCTCTCGCGGGACATCCGCGGATCAGGAGTGCTCGCGCTTCTCCCTGATGCGGGCCTTCTTGCCCGTCAGATTGCGCAGGTAGTACAGCTTCGCACGGCGCACGTCGCCGCGGGTGACGACCTCGATCTTGTCGACGGTCGGGGCGTGGATGGGGAACACACGCTCCACGCCGACGCCGAAGGACACCTTGCGCACGCGGAAGGTCTCGCCCACGCCGTGGCCCTGACGGCCGATGACGTAGCCCTGGAAGACCTGGATACGAGAGCGGTTGCCCTCGATGACCTTCACATGCACCTTGACGTTGTCGCCGGCGCGGAACGCGGGGACGTCCTCGCGCAGCGACGCCTTGTCGAGCTCATCGAGCTTCTGCATTCTTCTTCTCCAGCCTCCGCCTCAGGTCGGACAGCTTCGTTCGCGGGGCTCCCGATGCTTCGGGAGACCCCTCATGAACTGTCGATCCGGCGGGGAGCAGACTCCCCGTGCCGGTGTGCTGGGCCTCTGGCGGCGACTCCCATCGCCACGGATCTGCCCGACCGCTGGATGCGCCCTCCCCTGAGGCAGAGGGACGCGCGGTGCGCACGAGGGGTCATTCTGCCAGGGCACGCCACCCCACGGCAAGCCCCGACGCTGCCGTCGGCGCTGGTCACGGCCATCTGCGCTGTCGCCTGCATCACGCGGCGGGCTCAGCGGGGCGTCTGCGGCCCCTCGAGCAGATCCGGGCGTCGTGCCCCCGTGCGCTGCACCGACTGCTCACGACGCCAGGCGGCGATCTTCCCGTGGTCGCCGGAGAGCAGGATCTGCGGCGCCTCGCGCAGCACCCCGGCGGGATCGGTCCAGCTCGCGGGCCGGGTGTAGAGCGGGTATTCGAGCAGGCCCTCGGAGTGGGACTCCTCGACGAGCGAGGCGGCGTTGCCGACGACTCCGGGGACCAGCCGCACGACGGCCTCGGTGATCGCGAGCACCGCCACCTCTCCCCCGTTGAGCACGTAATCGCCGAGGGATGCCAGCGCGACCTCGCAGCCGATGTCGAGGAGGTGCTCGTAGACCCGCTCGTCGATGCCCTCGTAGCGGCCGCAGGCGAAGATGATCCACTCGCACTGGGACCACTCCTGTGCGGTGGCCTGGGCGAAGGGGGTCCCGGCCGGGTTCGGGAACACGATCAGCGGCTCCACGTCCCCGCCGAGACTCGCCTGCCCGGCCTGCCGCACTCCGGCGAAGGCCTCGGCCCAGGGCTCGGGCTTCATCACCATGCCGGCGCCGCCGCCCAGCGGGGTGTCGTCGACGGTGCGGTGACGGTCGTGGGTCCAGCTGCGCAGATCGTGGACCTGCAGGTCGACCAGGCCGTCGCGGCGTGCCCTGCCGATCAGGGACAGCTCGAGCGGGGCGAGGTACTCGGGGAAGATCGTGATGACGTCGATGCGCATGAGTGCCTCAGCGCTTCTTCCGCGCCGGGGCGGAGGTCTCGGGATCGGGGCCCTGCTCGTCCTCCAGCAGCTCGTCGAAGAGCCCGCCGGGCGGATCCGCGGTCACCACGCCCGCCTCGAGGTCCACCTCGGGCACGAGCTCCTCGACCAGGGGCAGCTGCACGCGCCGACGGTCCGAGGTGCGCACGATCAACAGGTCCTGCGCCGGGTAGTGCTCCACGCCGTGGACCGTGCCCAGGTCGCGCCCGTCGACGTGGCGCACGGCCAGACCCCGCAGCTGGCTCGGGTACCACGCATCGGGGTCCTCGTCGGCCTCTGTCTCGGAGTCCACGGAGAGCACCAGATCGGTCCCCCGCAGCGATTCGGCAGCGGTGCGATCGGAGACCTCCTCGAAGCTCACGTACCAGCGGCCCTGCTGACGGCGGGTGCGCCCCACCGTGAGCGTGCGCGGGCGCCCGTCGGCCTCCACCGCGAAGCTCGTACCGATCTGCAGCCGCTCCTCCGGCTGGTCGGTGCGGAGGGGCAGCGCGACTTCTCCCCGCAGGCCGTGCGGCTTGCCGATGGTCGCGACGGTGACGTCGAGTGTGCTCATGAGCGTCCTTGGTGTTCGGTGCCGCCCGCACGGGCGGCGTGGGCGCCGACGACGGCGCTGTTGTCGCTCTCCCCCGGATCGGGCGAGGAGTACCCGGCCGCCGCGCACGCGGTGCCGAGCTCGGTCAGCGGTGCTTCCAGGCCGTCCGACCAGGTGTCGCCGTCCAATGCGTCCTGGAAGGGGGCCCGCACGTGCTCGAGGGCGGCCCTCACCTCGTCGTCGTCGACCGCCGCGATCTGAGCGGCGAGGAGGTCTGCGGTGGCCTCGACATCGTCCATGCGCTCCGTGGGGACCGCGCGGGGCGAGAGGCCGACGAGCTTGAACATGTTCGAGGTGAGCACGTTCGCGTTGGCGAAGTGGTTGAGCGTCCCGGGGGTGTCGAACACATCGGCGCAGACGAGCGTCGCGGGCTTCGTCCCGTCGTCCCCGTCGTCCACGGCCCAGCTCGCCGCGACGGAGACCTCGGCGCAGCTGCCGGCCACGCCCTCCCAGGCGGTCCGGAAGGCCTCGCGGTCCGCTTCCGCGCCCCGCGCGGGCTGTGTGCGGAACCAGTCCGACAGTGCAGCGGCCGCCTCCTGCACGGAGCCGGGCGCGCCGTCGAAGGCCACGTCGATGTCGTCCCCCGTCATCTCGTAGAAGAAGGGGTCCGACGGACCGATCTCAGGGGCCGTCCCGGCCCGGTCCAGGACGAGGCGGGAGAGCGGGTCGATGTAGTCGGGGTCGCCCCAGAAGGTCGCGCACGCCGTGCTGAGCGCCGGATCCAGTGCGGGGCTCTCGGTGGCGGCGTCGGTCCCTGTGGAGGCGGGGCCTGAGGGGTCCGGTGCCGGTGATTCCGTCCCTGTTGCGCAGCCGGCCAGCAGCAGGGTCAGGCCCAGGGCCGCGCCCCCTGTGCGCATCGCGGCGAGCGGGCGCCGCGGCCACGAACGCCAGGAGCGGCGCTGCCCGGACCTCTCGGCCCTTTCGGCAGCACCGCTCCGTGGGGTGTTACGAGGCACCTCAGCGCCGGTCGACGTCGACGATGTCGACCCGCACGTCGTCGTCCGAAAGGGCCGCGGTGACCGTGCGCAGGGCACGGGCGGTGCGGCCGGACCGGCCGATGACGCGTCCCAGATCGGCGGCGCCGACCCGGACCTCGAGCAGTGGTCCGCGACGCGTGGACTTCTCGGTCACCTGCACGGCGTCGGGTTCATCGACGATGCCGCGGACGAGATGGTCGAGGGCTTCGGCGCGGGCGCTCATCTCAGGCCTCGTCGGTCGCTGCGGCGTCGGCGTCCTCGGTGGTCTCACCCTCGGCCGGGGCCTCCTCGGAGCCCGGCTCGACCTCGGCCGCCTCAGTCTCCTCCGAAGCCTTGGCCTTCTTGGCGCCCTCGCGGGACTCAGCGGCGGCCTTGTCGGCAGCGGCGATGAGCTCCTCGGCGGACTTCTTCTCCTCGGCGGTCTTCATCGAGCCGACGGCGTCGCCCTCGCCCTTGAACTTCGCCCAGTCGCCGGTGACCTTGAAGATCGCGGTGACCTGCTCGGACGGCTGCGCACCGACGCCGAGCCAGTACTGTGCACGCTCGGACTCGACCTCGATGAACGAGGGGTTCTCGGTCGGGTGGTACTTGCCGATCTCCTCGATCACGGCGCCGTCGCGCTTCTTGCGCGAGTCGGCGACGACGATGCGGTAGAACGGTGCACGGATCTTGCCCATGCGCTTCAGACGGATCTTGACA
>JAAZLF010000533.1 GCA_012799425.1 Actinomycetales bacterium
CACCTCCTGGCGATCGCCGCGCAGGCGCACGATCTCGCGGTAGGAGGCATCGGACAGCAGCTCGTCGAGGATCTCGCCCGCGTGACGCAGCTCCGAGACCTCCTCGAGCAGCGGCACGAAGCCGATGTCGGCGCGGTTCTCCTCGCCGCCGGGGATGCTCACCAGTCCGGCCTCGCGCGCCAGCAGCGCCGCCGCCAGCACGTCGTCGGCGCCGTGGGTCATCGAGATGATGTAGGTCTCGATGACGGAGGTCCCGTAGAGACGGTGCGCGTCCCGGATCTCCCGGAACACGTTGTAGGTGGTGCGGGTGGCGTCGTCGAGGATCGACTCGTCCTCGGTGATCGCCGAGCCCACCAGCGGCCGCCGGCTGCCGAGCTCTCGCCCGAGCACGGTCGTCCGCTCGGCGCGGCTGAGCTCGGAGTAGGGACGGTCCAGCTCTCCCACGCGGTCGAACAGGCGGGCCAGCACCTCGTGGTGCTTCTCGGAGTGCTCGCGCACGTCGAGGGTCGCGAGGTTGAGTCCGGAGGCGGCCAGCACCTGCTGGGCGATGGCGAGGGCGCCGTCGGCGGCCCTCTCGCCCCCGTGGCGGCGCAGGGCGTCGCGCAGCATGTCGAAGTCCGCCTGCAGCTCGGCGCTGTCGCCGTAGTCCTTGCCGTGGACGTGGCCTTCACCGCTGCGGATGCGCTCGCGGGTGGCCTGCAGCTTGGCGCGCATCGCACCGAGCTTGAGTCGGTACGGCTCCTGCTGGTACAGCTCCTGCTGCACGCGGTCGACCTCGGACTCGTGGGCGAGGTCCTCGGCGAGGCTCTGCTGGAGCTGCTCGTCGACACCGGTCAGCTCGCTGGAGACGGAGAGCTCCAGGATGAGGTCGGAGACCACTTCGATCGCGAGATCGATCGAGGTCTCCGCCTGCAGCTTCAGCACGTCACGGGTGACCTCCGCGGTGACGAAGGGGTTGCCGTCGCGGTCGCCGCCGATCCAGGAGCCGAAGCGCAGCGGAACCTGGTCCGAGCGCAGGTCGGCACCGTGCGCCCGCAGCTCCTCGCGCAGGCCGTCGAGCATCTCCGGCATGGTCTGGCGGAAGATCTGGCGCAGGTAGTACAGCGCGTTGCGGGCCTCGTCCTGCGGGGTGGGGCGCTGACGGCGCAGCTCGTCGGTCTGCCACAGAGTCTCGATGAGCTCGGCCAGGTCACGATCCTGGCGCCGGCGCTCGGCAGAGCCCTCCTCGGTGTCCACGCCGAGGATGTCCGAGATGCGGCGCAGCTTCGTGAGCACCGCGCGGCGCGAGGCCTCGGTGGGATGGGCGGTGAAGATCAGGCGCACGTCGAGGGAGTCGACGGCCTCCTGCAGCCCCTTCGCGCCGAGCTCCTCGGCGACGGCGCGCACGGTGCGCGGGACCCAGGACTCCTCGGTGGGGCGCTCCTGCAGGGCGCGCACGCGGTAGACCTGCTCGGCGGCGTTGGCCAGCAGGAAGTACTGGCTGAACGCCCGGGTGAGGGCG
>JAAZLF010000534.1 GCA_012799425.1 Actinomycetales bacterium
AGATCTGGTCGACCTCCGGAGCGATCGCGCTGACCTGCTCGGTGATCGACCGCAAGTCGCGGCGCGTCGGCGACCTGCTGGCCGGGACCATGGTGATCCAGGAGCGGATGCGCGATCTCTCCCCGCAGCGGGTGGCGGTGCCGGACTCGCTGCAGGACTGGGTGCATGGCGCGGACGTGGGCCGGCTGGCGATGGGCACCCGTGTGGTCCGCGACGACGGCGGTCCCGTGCACGTGCGCCAGAGTCTGCTGCGCGCCGTGATGGCGATGCTGGAGATCTGGTCGACCTCCGGAGCGATCGCGCTGACCTGCTCGGTGATCGACCGCAAGTCGCGGCGTGTGGGCGATCTGCTGGCCGGGACGATGGTGATCCAGGAGCGCATGCGCGACCTCTCCCCGCAGCGGGTGGCGGTGCCGGCCTCGTTGCAGGACTGGGTGCACGGGGCGGACGTCGGCCGGTTGCCGCTCACGCTGATGCAGGACATCCGCTCGTTCCTGCCCCGGGCCACCACGATCAATCCCGAGTCGCGCCGGCAGCTGTCGCGCGACCTGCTGCGACGCACTCTGCCGCATGTGGCTCCGGCACCGCCCCCGGGCACCGATCCGGAGCAGTTCCTCACCGCCGTGATCGCGGAGCGCTCCCGCAGGGACGAGGCGCGGCTCCGGCGCGCTCAGGAGCGCCAGGAGGAGCTCGCAGCCGAGGTCCGAGCGGTGCCCTTCAGCGCCTGATCCGACGCTGCGGCCGTGGCAGGGCAGGGCCCTGCAGTCCGTCGCGGGGCCAGCGGGGTCAGCCGCCGGTGGGTGGCTCGTGGCGGCCGGCGATCAGCACCGGGATTCCGCCCTCGACGGCATGGACACGTGCGCAGCCCGTGCACTGCATCGCCTGCTCGACGTCGCGCAGCTCGCCGCCGCAGTCCGGGCACCGCAGGATCGCACGCGCCCAGCCGGGGAGGTCTGCGCCGCTCGCGCCCGCGGGCAGCTCGAGGACCGCCCCTGCCGCATCGGCCTCGTCCTCCCACGGGGCCACCGCGCTCGATGCGGTGTCCTCGATGTCCTCGTCACGCACCAGCGCGAGGATCTCGTCACGGATCCGGAGCATCGTGGTCTCCCGCTGCGCCTCGACGTTCAGCCGCAGCAGCGGCTCGGTGTGGGACGAGCGGAGGGAGAACCACCAGCGGTCCTCCTCCGGCAGCTGCTCGTCCCAGTGCTCGACGGTGAGACCGTCGAGGTCGTCCGTGCGGGCGCCGGGCAGGGACGCGACGTGCTGGCGCACCAGCTCGCGGGCGGCCTCGGGATCGGCCACTCGGGAGTTGAGCTCTCCGCTGGCGGGGTACGGGTCGTGCGCGGCGACCAGCGCGGAAGCCGGGCCGTCGGACTCAGCGAGCGCCGCCAGGACGTGGAGCGCCGCGAGCATGCCGGAATCGGCGAAGAAGAAGTCGCGGAAGTAGTAGTGGGCCGAGTGCTCCCCGCCGAACACGGCATCGTGCTCGGCCATGAGCGACTTGATCAGCGAGTGGCCGACGGGAGAGCGCACCGGCTCGCCCCCGGCTGTACGGACGGTCTCGGCGACATGGCGCGAGGAGACGAGGTTCGCGACGACTGCGGGACGTTCCTGGCCCGCCGCGCGGGCACGGGCGATCTCACGTTCGGCGATCAGCGCAGTGATCGCCGAGGGCCGCACCGGTGTGCCGTTCTCGTCGAGCACCACGCAGCGGTCCGCGTCCCCGTCGAAGGCGAGCCCGAGATCGGCCCCTTCCCGGACCACGGCCTCCTGCAGGTCGCGCAGGTTCTCCAGCTGCAGCGGATCGGCGGGATGGTGCGGGAAGGTGCCGTCGAGCTCGAAGTGCAGCTCGATCAGCTCGACCTGGGCAAGAGCGCCCAGCACCGCCGGAGCGGTGTGCCCGGCCATGGCCGAGGCCGCGTCGACGACCACGCGCAGGGTGCGGTCCCCGGGGATCGTCACCAGGTCGTGGAGGGTCGCGGCGTAATCGGACAGGGTGTCGATCGCCTCGGAGCGCCCCTCGCCGTGCTCGGGGATCTCCCCGGCGTCGAGGTAGGCCTCGGCACGGGCACGGATCTCGTCGAGCCCGCTGGCGCGGCCCACCGGGCGGGCGCCGGGCAGGCACAGCTTGAGTCCGTTGTCCCGACCGGGGTTGTGGGAGGCCGTGACCATCGCGCCGGCCGCCCGGTGCAGTCCGGAGGCGGCGTAGAGCTGATCTGTCGAGGACAGCCCCGCATCGGCGACGATCGCCCCACGACGCACCGCCCCCTCGATCACGGCGCGGGAGAGCTCCGGGGAGCTGAGCCGCATGTCATGGGCGACGATCAGCTCGGGGGCCTCGAGGAGATCCGCGAACGCGGCACCGAGGGCTCGGGCGATCTCGGCCGTGAGCTCCACGCCGGCGATGCCGCGCACGTCGTTGGTCTTGACGATGCCGGAGAGGTCGTGCCCCCCGGCTGCGGGAACGGCCTGCGAAGTGCTCGGCTCAGTCATTCGTGCTCCTGACGACATGCAGGTGGCGGGCGGGGCCCGTGCCGCGTGCGGAACCACCGCGGGGACCGTCCGAGGACGGAGCGGGTGAAGAGGGCGAGCTCGACGGCTGCGTGCGCTGACGGGGACGGACGGCATCGGCGAGAGCCACCAGATCGTCGCTGACCTCTTCTCCGCCGGGGACGCGCAGCAGCTCCCAGCCGCGCGGGGCCGTCATTCCAGTGGCGTGCTCGCGGCAGAGGTCGTAGGCATGCGGCTCGCTGAGCCTGGACAGCGGCTCGAGCACCGCTGTCGAGTCCTCGTACACGAAGGTCAACGAACTGACAGCCGGCCTGGAGCAGGCGGTCCGGGAGCATTCACGAGCAGGCACGTCCAGCAGTGTACGCAGGCCGGCCGACAGGCGGCGCAGGGCGCGCCCGATGGCCTGCAGTCCACGCATCTCCTGCCGGGACCGCATGGCCGGCTGCTGTCCACGGCACCGCGGCCGGGCGCTAGAGTGCGGCCATGGATGTCGAGCCGCTGCTTCCCGGCCCTGCGGGCCCTCGGCAGGGTCCCCGTCGTCGCGATCGCCGGGGGCGCGGGCGCCGCTGGGATCTGATCCCTCCCCACCTCCCCGGCTATCGCACCCGGCGGGAGCGCTTCGATGATCTGGTCACGGAGGCGGGGGCCATGCTCGCCGAGCGCTTCCCGCGCCGTCTCGCACACATGCAGGTGCTGGTCGAGGAGGTCCCGCCCACCGATCCCGGCCCCTGGGACGATGCGACGGTGCTGCTGGGACGAGTGATCCCCCCGTCCCGCGCTCACCCGGCGCGGGTGATCGTCTACCGTCGGCCGCTGCAGACCCGCTGCGGCAGCGAGGCCGAGCTGGAGAGCCTGGTGCGGCAGGTGCTGTCCGAGCAGATCGGGTCGCTGCTGAACATCGCGCCCGAGGACATCGACCCCGGGGCGTGGACCGACTGAGCCGGGCTCGCGTCAGCCCTCGAGCCTCACGGTGACCGAGGCGCCGCTGTCCTGACCCGTCGGCACCGGGAAGGAGGACAGCAGCACTCCGCCCGCACCATCGCTCACGCGATGCGTCCAGCCGGCATGCACCGCCCCCGGGACCTGCGGCACGATGCTGACCGCCACCGCGGCCGCGTCCCCGACACGGAGCTGCTGCGGGGTGAGGGCTGCGGTCGAGCCCGCCGCGAGCCGGACCGTCAGCGGATCACCGGCCGAGCCGTCGGCCGCCACGGGGATCACCGTGACCTCGGAGTCCGCGGTGCCGGCCAGGGTGAGCTCGCCGCTGCCTCCGGCAGGGAGGGCGCTGAGGCCATGGGAACGCAGAGCCGGTGCCGGCGCGACCACGGTGAAGTCGCGTGGCGAGCCGACCGTGTCGCCGGGCAGGTCCGCTCCGGTGCGCTCGCTGCGGGTGACCGCGGCGACCGGGTCCTGGGAGCGCACGGTCACCGAGTAGGTGCCCTCGGGCAGCCCGTCCAGCGACGCCCGGTGCACGGTGCCCGCCGGGAGCTCGACGTCCTCGAGCGAGGCGGCCTCGACACGGCCCTTCGGTCCGACGACCTCGATCGAGGCGGTGGTGTCGGTGCCCTGGGGGTTGGCGAGCACCACGATCGGGGCGCTGCCCGCGGCATCGACTCCGGGCATCACCAGCTCCGTGGCGGCGGCGGGGAGCGGGTCGAGGATCTCGGCACCGCCCGGGGTGAGCCCCTCGCGCTCGGTCGTCTGCACGTGCATCGACAGCGGTGACCCGAGCACGGAGACGTCCACGCCCACTGCGGCCCGGTCCGCGACCACGGACTCGAGCAGCACCCGCTCCTCGGCGCCGGGGGCCACGACCACCTGGCTGCGTCCCTCCATCGAGGCGGGGCCGTCCTCGGTCCACAGCTGCACGGAGGCGGTCGCGGGGCGCTCGGTGGGGTTGCGCAGCACCAGCACCGAGCTGTCGCCGGTCTCGGTGGAGGCGCCGAGGAAGCTGGCCTCCGTGGCGGGCTCCGTGCAGCGCGTCATCGCCAGCGAGCGGTAGTCGCCGCTGGTGGTGCTGGTGGCCTGGAGGGTGTCTGTCACCGGACGGCCCCCGTCCGAAGTCGCAGAGGTGGTGCTCGCGGCGCCCTCGACGCCTCTGGATCCCGACACGGAGACGCCCAGATCCTGGGAGGCCGGCTCATCGTCGAGGACGTCCCCCTCGGCGTCCCGCGCGATGATCGACGGGGCACGGACCGAGCCGTCGTCCTCCTGCAGGGTGGCGGAGCCGCTCGCCGTCCCGAACAGCAGCGACGACTCGGGCTCGGCCGAGACCGTGCGCAGCGAGACGGACGTGCTCGGCGGGGTCACCGAGAGCTCGGCGTCGGGGCCCTCGTCCAGAAGCTGTTCGGGCAGCTGGAGCGGGCCGTGGCACCAGCGCGTGGTCGACCCGGGCTGGGACTGCGCCTCGGCCTGGGCCACGGGGACGGGGTCCTGCGGCGGTACCAGGGCGAGCGCCCCCGCGGCGAGGACCAGCGGGAGCACCGCCGCCGCGGCGAGCAGATGGCGCACCGCGCCCGCGCGAGGTGCGGGGGACGCGGCGGCGTCCTCCTGGACGTGCGGGGGGCGATCGCGCGGAGCGTCGTCAGCCATACATCTCCTCCACCGTCCGGGAGCGGACCCGCCACGGGATCGACAGCAGCGCGGTCAGTCCTGTGGCGGAGTACAGCAGCAGCTGCCACAGCAGGCGCAGCGGCTGATGCCTGTGCACGTCGACCTCACCGCCGGCGCCCGCGGGGACGTGGAAGCCCTGTGCCCAGCCGTCGACCTCGACGGGCTCGAGCTCCGTGCCGTCGAGGGTCGCGCGCCATCCGGAGTCGGCGCGCTCGGCCAGCACCACGGTCCGTTCCGCGTCCTGGGCGGGGATCTCCCCTGCGGCCTCGACCACGGTGCTGCTGAGCGCGGTCACGTCGGTGCCGTCGGTGACCACTGCGCGGGGCGCGGAGTCGATGACCCGCCACATCCCCCCACGGGTTCCCTCTGTGACCTTCTCGAGCTGCGGGGAGCTGTCCAGGGTGCGGATCAGCTCCGCCTGCTCGGCCGGGTCGCCCTGGACCACGAGATAGGCGACGGCGAGGTGCGCGGCAGGGCCGGCGCCGTCCTGCTCGCCGTCGGCGGCGACGTCGCGGGAGAGCATCCCTGCGACGGTCTCGCGCAGCGCCGCGGAGGCCGGGTCCGCGTCGACCGTCTCTCCCGCGGAGACGGTGTCGACGCCGCGCGCATCGGCGATCGTGGCGTGCTGGATCACACTG
>JAAZLF010000535.1 GCA_012799425.1 Actinomycetales bacterium
CCACATCGCGCAGGGTGCGGGTGGTCAGCGCGTCGATCTCGAGCCAGCCGCGGGGCGGGCGCACCTGCTCGGGCCCTCGCAGGGCGAGCGGTCCGGGCCGCAGGTAGCGGGCGGTGACCGAGTCCTCCGCCTCCTCGAGCCCCTCGGCCACGCCCGAGTAGAGCACCTCGCCGCCGTCGGCCCCCGCGCCCGGGCCCACGTCCACGATCCAGTCGGCGTCGGCGACCAGGGTCATGTCGTGCTCGACCAGCAGCACCGAGTTCCCCTCGGCGAGGAAGGAGTCCAGCAGGTGCTGCAGCACGCCCTTCTCGCTGGGATGCAGCCCGGCCGAGGGCTCATCGAGCACGTACGCCACGCCGAACAGGCCCGAGCGCAGCTGGGCGGCCAGCCGCAGCCGCTGGAGCTCACCGGTCGAGAGCGTCCCGGCCGGGCGATCCAGGGCGAGGTGGCCTAGCCCGAGGCCCACGATGGTGCGCAGCACCGGCAGCACGGTGGGCAGCAGGATCTTCTCGGCCTCCTCCTCGGGGCTGCCCTCCGCCTCCGGCAGTGCCTCGAAGCGGCTGGTCAGCGCGGCGAGCAGGTCATCGAGCGGCAGCGCGGCCAGCTGCCAGATCGGCAGGCCGACGTAGGTGACGCGCAGCGCCGCCGGGCCCAGCCGGTGCCCTTCGCACAGCGGGCAGGTCGTCACCGAGAAGTGGGTGAGTGCTCGCCGGCGCGAGGATTCCGCCTTGGAGGTCGCCACGGTGTCGCGCAGGTAGCGCTCGACGCTGCGCCACTGCCCCTGGTAGGGGCCGTGGGTCTGGCCGGGCTCGCGCACCGGGTGCACGGTCACCACCGGCTGCTCCTCGGTGTGCAGGATCCAGTCGCGGGTGTGCTCCGGCAGCTCGCGCCAGGGACGGTGGATGTCGACGCCGAGCGTGTCGAGGATGTCGCGGAAGTTCTTGCCCAGCCACGCCCCCGGCCAGGCCGCGATCGCGCCGTCGGCGATCGAGAGGGACGTGTCGGGGACCATCGAGGACTCCGTCGGCTCGCGCAGCACGCCCGCGCCGTGACAGCGCGGGCACGCGCCGTCGGGCGTGTTCGGGGAGAAGAAGTCCGAGGTCAGCCGACCCCCGTGGAGCGGTGAGCCCTGCTCGAGCACCTCGGCGGGATGGTCCCCGGCCCGGGAGTACAGCAGGCGGATCGCGTTGGAGAGGTTCGTGGTGGTGCCGACGGTGGAGCGGGCACCGCCCGCGGTGGTGCGCTGCTCGAGCGCGACCGTCGGGGGCATCCCGGTCACGGCCTCGACCCGCGGATCCACGGCGCTGCCGATCAGGCGGCGGGCGAACGGTGCGACGGATTCGAGGTAGCGGCGCTGGGACTCGCCGTGGATCGTGCCGAAGGCGAGGGAGGACTTCCCGGATCCGGAGACGCCGGTGAACGCGACCAGGCGGCCGCGCGGCAGATCCACGTCCACGTCCCGCAGATTGTGCAGCCGCGCGCCGCGCACGTGCACGAAGCCGTCGTCGGCGCCGGTCAGGGGCAGGTCGGGAGGAGCCATCCGGCCAACGTAGCAAGCACCGCCCATGCCTTCACCCGGGCGGCAGCCCTCGCCGCGCCCTCGCCGCGCCCTCGCCGCAGACGAACGATCGGTCGGTGGGTGCCGGAACCGGTTGCCGCGCTCCCGGGCGGCCAGTAGGTTCGAATCCCGACCTGAACCGGAGGCGCCCGATGGGCCATCCAGTGCACCTCGTCATCGACGGTCAGCGGCACGATCTGATCGTGGACCCCCGCACCACCCTGCTCGACGCCCTGCGGGACCACCTGGGGAACATGTCCCCGAAGAAGGGCTGCGACCACGGCCAGTGCGGTGCCTGTACCGTGCTGGTCGACGGCAGGCGCCTGAACTCCTGCCTGCTCCTGGCCGTCACCCTCGACGGCGCGGAGGTCCTCACCTCCGACGGCCTCGCCCCGGACGGCGAGCTCTCCGAGCTGCACCGGGCCTTCCTCGACCAGGACGCCTTCCAGTGCGGCTACTGCACCCCCGGGCAGATCTGCTCCGCCGCCGGGATGCTCCGCGAGGCGGCCGACGGGCGACCCAGCGTGGTCACCGACGAGGCAGAGCACGTGCACGAGCACCCGATCGACCTCACCGAGGACGAGATCCGTGAGCGGATGAGCGGGAACCTGTGCCGCTGCGGTGCTTACGTCAACATCGTCGCCGCCGTGCAGCAGGCCGCCGGGGCCCAGCAGGGGAGCGAGGAGACGGACCGATGAGACCCTTCGACTACGAACGCGCGAGCGATGCCGCCGGCGCCGTCGCGGCCGTCGCCGAACGGCCCGGCGCGACCTTCCTCGCCGGCGGCACCAACCTCGTCGACCACCTCAAGCTCGGCATCACCGCCCCTGAGCTGCTGGTGGACATCGGCCGCCTCGATCTCGACCGGATCGAGGAGCTCGAGGGAGGCGGCCTGCGCGTCGGCGCCATGGTCCGCAACAGCGACCTCGCCGCCGATCCCCGCGTGCGCCGTGACCATCCGATGCTCTCCCGCGCCCTGCTCTCCGGAGCCTCGGGCCAGCTGCGCAACGCCGCCACCACCGGCGGGAACCTGCTGCAGCGCACCCGCTGCGTCTACTTCCAGGACGCCACCACCCCGTGCAACAAGCGCGAGCCGGGCTCCGGCTGCTCGGCGCTCGGCGGATACACCCGCTACCACGCGATCCTCGGAGCCTCCGAGGCGTGCATCGCCACCCACCCCTCCGACATGGCGGTCGCGCTCGCCGCCCTGGACGCGACCGTGGTGGTGCTCGGCACCGACGGGGAGAAGCGCCTGCCCCTCACCTCGCTGCACCGCCTTCCCGGGGACGAGCCCGAGCGTGACACGGTCCTCGAGCCGGGGGACCTGATCACCGCCGTCGAGCTGCCTCCGCCCACCGGCGGCGCACGATCGACCTACCGCAAGATCCGCGACCGTGCCTCCTACGCCTTCGCCCTGGTCTCGGTCGCCGCGGTGCTCGAGCTCGACCCGGACGCCGCGCAGCCGACGGTCCGCTCCGCACGGATCGCCCTCGGCGGCGTCGCCCACGCCCCCTGGCGCGCCCGCCGCGCCGAGGAGCTCCTGACCGGAGCCCCGGCCACCCGCGAGAGCTTCCGCCGTGCCGCGGCCGCGGAGCTCGAGCAGGCCCGTCCCGTCGACGGCAACGAGTTCAAGGTGACCATGGCCCAGGGAGTGATGGTGAGCGTGCTCGCCGAGCTCGCGGGCCTGGACGAGCACCCCGAGGAGCCCCGTGATGAGTGACCTCCTGCGCGCCTCCGCGATCGGCACCGCACGGGTGCGGCTGGACGGGCCGGACAAGGTGCGCGGCCGCGCCCCCTACGCCTACGAGCACCCCGTCGAGTCGCCGCTGCACCTCCACCCGCTGTGCTCGAGCATCGCCCGCGGGCGCGTCACCTCGATCGACGCCACCGCCGCACGCGCCCTCGACGGGGTGGTCCACGTGCTCACCCACCACGACGCCCACCGGCTCGCCGACACCGGGGACGGCGAGCTCGCGATCCTCCAGGACGACCGGATCGGCTTCCGCGGCCAGTACCTCGGCGCCGTGCTCGCCGACACCCCCGAGACCGCCCGCCACGCCGCCGACCTCGTCACCGTCACTACCGAGGCCGCGCCGCACGACGCCGACTTCCGCCACGACCACCCCGAGGTGCGCGCGCCCGAGGGCGGCGCGGACGATGTCGAGGACGGGGACGTCGAGGCCGCGCTCGCCGCCGCGGAGATCGTGGTGGACCAGCGCTACTCCACCCCGCTCGAGCACAACAACCCGATGGAGCCGCACACCACCATCGCCCGCTGGGACGGCGAGGAGCTCACCCTGTGGACCTCGACCCAGGGCGTTCATCCCGCGCGGCAGACCCTCGCCCCGATGCTCGGCATCGAGCCCGAGCAGCTGCGGATCATCAGCCCCCACGTGGGCGGAGGCTTCGGCTCCAAGGGCGTGCCCCACGCCGACATGATGCTCACGGCGCTGGCAGCCCGCGCCGTGCCCGGGCGCGCCGTGAAGTACGCCGTCTCCCGCCAGCACATGTTCGCGCTGACCGGGTATCGCCCAGCCACCACGCAGCACTTCCGGATCGGGGCCCGGCGTGATGGCAGCATCACCGCCTTCGCCCTGGACGCCGTCTCCAGCTCCTCCCGCACCAAGGAGTTCCCCGAGCAGGCGATCAAACCCTCCCGCCAGATGTACGCCGGCGAGCACCGCCGCATCACCCAGCGCGTGCTCCCGCTGGACATCGCCGTGCCCTCCTGGATGCGAGCCCCCGGTGAGGCGCCCGGCATGGTGGGCCTGGAGATCGCGATGGACGAGCTCGCCCTTGCCTGCGGCCTGGACCCGATCGAGCTGCGGGTGCGCAACGAGCCCGAGCTCGACCCCGACACCGGGCTGCCCTTCAACCAGCGCCGGCTCATCGACTGCCTGCGCGAGGGCGCCGCACGCTTCGGCTGGGCCGAGCGCGACCCGCGCCCCCGCGCCCGACGGGAGGGCGGATGGCTGATCGGCACCGGCGTCGCCTCCGCGACCTACCCCGCCTCCCGGCAGCCCGGCTCGCAGGCCCGGATCCGCCACACCGCGGGGACCTTTGAGGTGAGCATCGGCGCCGCCGACCTCGGCACCGGCACCTGGACCGCGCTCACCCAGGTCGCCGCCGACGCCCTCGAGGTCGATCCCGAGCAGATCGCGCTGCGGATCGGGGACACCGCCCTGCCGAACGCGACGGTCGCCGGCGGCTCCACCGGGCTCGCGAGCTGGAGCGCCGCGGTGATGGCCGCCGCGCAGACCTTCCGTCGCGAGCACGGCTCCGCACCGGCCGACGGTGTCGATGCGATCGGCGAGGCGGCCGAGAACCCCGCCGAGGAGGAGTATGCGATGCACTCCTACGGCGCCCACTTCGCACAGGTCAGCATCCAGGAGGACACCGGGGAGATCCGCCTGGACCGCATGCTCGGGATGTTCTCCGCGGGCCGCATCATCAACCCCCGCACCGCCCGCTCGCAGTTCCTCGGCGGGATGACGATGGGGGCGGGGATGGCGCTGCACGAGAAGGGCGAGCTCGACCCCCGCTTCGGGCACGTGGTCAACCACGACCTCGCCGAGTACCACGTGCCGGTCAACGCGGACATCCGCCACCTCGAGGCGCACTGGCTGGACGAGGAGGACCCCCAGGCCGGTCCGCTCGGCGCCCGCGGCATCGGGGAGATCGGCATCGTCGGCGCCGCGGCGGCGATCGCCAACGCCGCCCACCACGCCACCGGGGTGCGGGTGCGGGACCTGCCCGTCTTCGGCAGCGACTTCCTGCCCCGGTGAGCACAGACGGGCGCGGGACCGTCGGCCTGGTCCTGGCCGCCGGCGCCGGGACGCGCCTGGGCCGCGGCCCCAAGGCGCTGCTGCCGATGCAGGGCACGACGCTGCTCGAGCACGTCGGGTGGGCCCTGCGCGAGGGCGGCTGCGTCGAGGTCGTGGTGGTCACCGGTGCCGGGGCCCACCGCGTCGCCGAGGCGGCGGCCCGGATCCCCGGCGCGCGAGCACGCGAGAACCCGCACTGGCGCGAGGGGATGGGCTCCTCGCTGCGCGCCGGACTGGCTGAGGCGGGCGCCGGCCGTGACGTGCTGGTCACCCCCGTCGATCGCCCCGGGATCAGCGCCGAGGAGGTGGCCCGGGTGCTCGAGGCCCATCGACCCGGCGAGGTCACCGCCGCCGCGCACCGCGACGCTTCCGGCACGCTCCGCCGCGGCCACCCGGTGCTGCTGGACGCCGCCTGGACCGCGGCCGCCGCGGAGGCCGCGCACGGTGACGTGGGCGCCCGCGACCTGCTCCGCGCGCACCGAGAGATCGTGCAGCTGGTGGACTGCACCGATCTGGAGGACGGCGCGGACCTCGACCTGCCCGAGCACCTGGGGCGGCTGGAGGCCTGAGGCTCTCAGGCCCGCGGATGCAACGGGCCGCTCCCGTCGCGCAGCGGGTGGACGGCGCCGCGCTCGGCCCGCACCGCGAGGATCTCCGCGAGGATCGAGATCGCGACCTCGGCCGGGCTCTGCCCGCCCAGGTCCAGCCCGATCGGGGAGTGCAGCCGGGCCAGCGCCTCCTCGCCCACGCCCGCCTCGCGCAGCGCGGCCCGACGGTCGCGGTCGCTGCGCCGGGACCCCATCGCCCCCACGTAGGCGACATCGAGACCGAGGGCGGTCGCGAGCACGGGCGCATCGACCTTCGGATCGTGCGTGAGCACGCAGATCATGCTGCGTGCATCGAGGTCGCCGCGCTCGGCGGCCGCGGCCAGGAACTCATGGGGCCAGGCGCGCACCACCTCCGCACCGGGGAAGGACTCCGGATCGGTGAAGGCAGGCCGGTGATCGCACAGGGTGAGGCGCAGCCCGAGCGGCCGCGCCGCCTCGACCAGGGCCTTGCCGAAGGCGTTCGCCCCGCACACCACCAGATGCGCCGGCAGGCTGCGAGGCTCGACGAACAGCTCGAGGGCCGATGCCTCCGCCCCGGGCGGCGAGAGCCGCACGAGACCCGGGCTGCCGTGCTGGAGCACGCCTGTGACCTGCGATATCCCGTCCTCGAGCAGCTCGGGCGGCAGCAGGGGCGTGAGCGCGCGGCGCGCCTCCTCGGGCGTGCCATCGCGCAGGAGGGCCGTCTCCGTGGCGCCGCCGTCCCGCGGCACCAGGGCGACGTACGCGGCGGGCGCGCCGTCCTCGGCGGTGCCCAGCGGCCCCGGTGCTCCGGGCGGAGGAGGAGAGAAGGGCTGGATCATCACCTCGAGGGAACCGCCGCACATCAGACCCACGGCGAAGGCGTCCTCCTCGCTGAACCCGAAGTGCTGCACGCCGGCCTGCCCGCTCTCGAGCGCCTCCTGGCAGGCCTCGAGCACAGCACCCTCCACGCAGCCGCCCGAGAGCGAGCCCTCGAGCGAGCCGTCGGCCCCGACCAGCATGGAGGTGCCCACGGGCCGGGGCACGGAACCCTGGGTGGCGATGATGGTCGCAACCGCGCAGGGCGTCGGGGCGGACGCACAGCTGAGGCGCTCACGGGCGGTCGGCAGGAGGTCGAGCACGCTGTCACCCTAAGCGCGCACCCGCGCGGGCACGAGGATCCCGACCTCTCGGCCGGTCCTCGAAACCTCCCGAAAGTTAGCTATGACCGGCATCACACCTGCTACGGTCGCCGGGTGCCCTGGTCACCTCCTCGGATCAGGGCACCGAGCAGAACAAAGGAGTTGTGTCCCGTGAACTTCCCACCCCCCGAGGGCTCCGACGTCGAACCCGCCGTCGAACCCGAGACCAGCGCCCCGCCCGGCGAGCCCACCCCCGAGCAGTACGTCGAGGTCCAGCAGTCCGAGGACTTCAGCCTCCTGCGCCGTAGCTTCCGCGGCTTCGCGATCCCCATGACGATCGCGTTCCTGGTCTGGTACTTCGCCTACGTGCTGCTGTCCACCTATGCCGAAGGCCTGATGGCGACGCCGCTGCTGGGCAACCTCAACCTCGGCATCGTGCTGGGCCTGAGCCAGTTCGTGATGACGTTCCTGATCACCTGGCTGTACATCCGCCACGCGAACAAGTCCCTCGATCCGATCTCCGCGCGCCTGCGCGACCAGCTGGAGGGTGATCACTGATGGAGTTCGGCAACCCGATCCTGAACATCGCGATCTTCCTGGCCTTCGTGGTGGTGACCCTCGCGGTCGTCATCCGGGTCTCGAAGCAGAACACCACCGCCGCGGACTTCTACCACGGCGGCCGTGCCTTCTCCGGCCGGCAGAACGGTATCGCCATCGCCGGCGACTACCTGTCGGCCGCCTCGTTCCTGGGCATCGTCGTAGCCGTACAGCGCGACGGCCTGCTGTACTCCGTCGGCTTCCTCGTGGCCTGGCTGGTGGCGCTGCTGCTGGTCGCCGAGCCGCTGCGCAACACCGGCAAGTTCACGATGGCGGACGTGCTGAGCTTCCGCATGCGCCAGCGTCCTGTGCGCACCGCCGCCGCGACCTCGACCCTCGCCGTCACCTTCTTCTACCTGCTCGCCCAGATGGCCGGTGCCGGTGCGCTGGTGTCGCTGCTGATCGGGATCGAGGGCCGCGTGGGCCAGTCGATCGTGATCGCCGTGGTGGGCGTGGTGATGATCCTCTACGTCATGATCGGCGGGATGAAGGGCACCACCTGGGTGCAGATCATCAAGGCGGTCCTGCTGATCACCGCCGTCGGCGTCTCCACCGTGTGGATCCTCGCCCTGAACGGGTTCAACCTCTCCGCGGTGCTCGGCCAGGCGGTCGACTCCCATCCCGACGGCACCACGATCCTCGAGCCGATGCACCAGTACGGCGAATCGGGCGCCACCAAGCTCGGCTTCGTCTCCCTCGCGATCGCGCTCGTGTTCGGTGCGGCGGGCCTGCCCCACGTGCTGATGCGCTTCTACACCGTGCCCACCGCCAAGGAGGCCCGCCGCTCCGTGGTGTGGGCGATCGCCCTGATCGGCTTCTTCTACCTGTGCACCCTGGTGCTC
>JAAZLF010000536.1 GCA_012799425.1 Actinomycetales bacterium
GCAGCGCCTCCGGCCCGATCGCCTCGCGCACCGCGGCGGCGACCGCGAGCGGCATCGCGCGCCGACCCTCGGTGCCGCGCCCCCACCGGTCCCGACGCCGGTTGGTGGCGGGGGCCAGGAACTGGTTCAGCAGGTAGCCCTCGGAGCCCATGATCTCGACGCCGTCGTACCCGGCCTCGACTGCGCGGCGGGCCGCCTCGGCGAAGTGCTCTATCGTGCGGCCCACGCCGCGGCGGGTGAGCCGACGGGCGCGGAACGGGGACAGCGGAGACTTCCCCGCGGCGGAGGAGGCGGACAGCGGGTGGAAGGCGTAGCGGCCGGCGTGGAGCAGCTGCAGGATGATGCGCCCGTCGGCCTCGTGGACCTCGCGGGTGATCAGGGAGTGGCCGCGCATCGTGCGAGCGTCGGCCTGGGCGCCGCCCGGCGTGAGCCGCCCGGTGCGGTCGGGGGAGTAGCCGCCGGTGACGATCAGCCCGGCACCGCCGCGGGCCCGCTCGCCGAGGTAGGCCGCGAGCTTCTTGACGTCCCCGGGACGATCCTCGAGCCCGACGTGCATCGAGCCCATCACGACACGGTTGCGCACCTCGAACGGTCCGAGATCCAGCGGCGAGAGCAGCCGCGGGAAGGAGCGGGGCACGGTCGGGTGGGGAAGCGACGCTGGCATGCGGCGATTGTGCCAGGTGCGGCCGACCGATGAGCGAGGGCACTCCGTACCCTGGGTGTCGACCCTGTCGCTCGCTCGAGGAGGAACCGTGCCGCCGCGGATGCTGATCATCGTCGATGTCCAGAACGATTTCTGTGAGGGAGGTGCCCTCGGCGTGGAGGGCGGCGGCGCCGTGGCGTCGCGGATCGCCGAGCATGTGCGGGAGCACGGGGAGGGGTACGGCCGGATCCTGGTCAGCCAGGACTGGCATCGCGGGGACACAGACAACGGCGGGCACTTCGCGGTGCCGCCCGCGGAGCCGGACTTCTCGGAGACCTGGCCGGTGCACTGTGTCGCCGGAACCGAGGGTGCGGCGCTGCGCACGGAGATCTCCGCGCTCGCCGAGGAGCTGGGGGAGCGGCTCGAGATCGTGCAGAAGGGGCACGGCATCCCTTCGTACAGCGTGCTCGAGGGGACCGTGATCGCGACCGGTGAGCGCGTGGATCGGCTGATCGCCGACGGCGGCTGGGAGCGGATCGACGTGGTCGGGCTCGCGTACGACTTCTGCGTGCGCGCCACGGCGCTGGGCTCGGTCGAGCACGGTGCGCCGGTGCGTGTGCTGCGCGACCTGACCGCCGCGGTCCACCCTGCAGGGATCCCGTCGCTCGAGCAGGAGTTGGCCGCCGCGGGCGTGGAGGTCGTCTGAACCCTGGTCAGAAGGGCGGGGTGGTCTCATCGGTGCTGGGGCCGGGTGGGATGATCCGGCGGCCGCGGTGAGCGGCCAGGGCGGCGGTGCGCTGTTCGGCGGCTCGCTCGGCGCGGGGCCGGGCCTTCTCCTGCTCGTGGAGCCGCACGGCGCTGTCGTGGGCGCGCTGGTGTGCTCGCCAGCTGCGTTCCATGACCTCGGCGGTGTGCGGGGTGAGCAGGTCCGTGTCCTCCCTCGCCCGGGCCCGGATCTCCCGGTCGATCATCCACCGCGTCTCGAGAGGTCCGGCCGTGGTGGTGCCGTCCCCGGTGGCGGGGTCGTCGCCCGGGTCGCGTGCGGGGTCGATGAGTCCGGCGGTCTTCATCTGGTGGTGCTGCCAGCACAGCCTGTGGAGGTTCCACAGGCTCGTCTGACCACCCTCGCCGGGGTGCTCGTGGTCGTACTCGATGATGTGGTCATCCTCCGCCGCGGTGGCGGTGGAGCGCGTGCAGCCGGGGACGGCGCAGAGACTGTGCCTCAGCCGCAGCTGGAGCCTCATCTGCGCGGCCGGCTGGTAGGTCTTCGCGGTCACGGGCAGGTACGCGCCGGTGGCCGGCTCGGTCAGGATCCTCAGCCAGGTTGGGCATCCCGCCGCGAGCACCCGGGCCTGCTCGGCCGGGATCGGGGTCATGCCCTCGAGCATCGCCGGGGCCTCATCGAGACCCAGCAGCGTCGTCGCCGGGACCGTCACCAGCAGCTTGAACGGTGTCGCGGTCTCCTCGACCGGATCGATGTCCAGGATCGAATGCGTGAGGATCGCGTAGCGTAGCGTCCGCAGGGACAGGGCCCGGCCGCGCTCGGCCAGGTCCTCATCGATATCGAACGGCAAGGGTCCTTCGGCCCCGTTCTCCAGGGCGTGGCGCTGGGCCTTCTGCACCGTGCGCGAGGCGACGTCCAGTCGGTGCGCGAGGGCCTTGATCTCCACGATCGGGCCCGTCACCATCAACGACGCAGTCCCCGACTCGGTATCGACATTCACGATCTCCACATCCCGCGCACCCGAGGCCGGAGCGGGGACGTCGCCCGCGGTCGCGAGCTTCACCGTGAGTCGGACCTGCTTCTCGAACGTGTCCTGCGAGACCGAGGGGATCTCCACCCCCGCCATATGCGCATCCACCGCCAGCACCTGTTCCTCGGTGAGGCGGCGGACGTGGCGGATCAGGTAGTGATGCCACGGCTCCGGCAGATCCCCACGACGCAGATACGTGAACGTGAGCGGCATCCACTCCACCGCCATGTGGGCATCGCGGACCTTCGCCCATGCCTGCACGTAGGAGCACCGCATCCCCGCC
>JAAZLF010000537.1 GCA_012799425.1 Actinomycetales bacterium
CGCTGGACGTCGCCGCGGCGGTGTCCAGGGCGCTCGCCCGGGCCACCGCCGCCGTGGTCGCCCTGATCGACCCGGAGGCGATCGTGCTCGGCGGCGAGACCCTGGACCTGGTGCGCGCAGCATCCCCGGTCTTCGAACAGACGCTGCACGACGCCATCGCCCCCGCGCAGCAGGATCTGGTGGTGCGCGAGCTCAGCGGGGAGTTCGACGAATGGGCACGCGGCGCCGCGGTCCTGGCGATCCAGCAGTTCGTCGGCCCCTGAGCGGCTCAGGGGCCGACGCGCCGCGTCTCACTCGAACAGGGCGTTGACCCGATCGTTGAACGAGGCGAAGTCCGCCCCGTCGATCTGGCGCATCCAGCACTGGTCGAAGGCTGTCTGCATGATCGACATGATCGAGGCGGAGCTCTCCACCAGCGGGTAGAGGCTGGTCTCCCCGTTCGCCACCCGGTCGGTGAAGGGGGTGACGTCCAGCCCCGCCTCGGCGTAGCCCTCGATCGCGGCCTCGGTGCCCGCGTCCGTCGAAGGGAAGAACGGGGCGCGCTCGCCGATGATCCGCTGCGCCTCGTCCGAGGCGAGGAAGGCGATCAGTCGCGCTGCCTCCTCCTTCTTCTCCGACTGCGCGGAGATCGAGTCGCCGAGGCCGTTGAACATCGACACCGGGTGCCCGACCGGCCCCGCCGGCAGGTTCGCGATCCCCAGATCCATCCCCTCCATGTTCGCGAAGGTGCTGATCATCCACGACCCGGCTGTCGCGAGCGCCGAGGTGCCGGACTGCAGCTGCGCCTGGGTGGGGGAGGAGTCCCCGAAGGTGCCGAAGGCGGGGAAGAACCCCTTGTCCACCAGGCCGAAGTACCAATCCATGGTGTCGGTGAACCGCTCGTCGTCGTAGTTGAAGCGGCGACCCCAGGTCTCCTCGTCCGTGAAGGTCCAGCCGGTCGAGAGCGCGAAGGGGGACCAGCTGGTCTGACCGGTGTAGTCGGTCCCCGGATCCGCGGCCAGGCCATACCGGGCCACGTCGGTCGGATCGAAGCCGTCCTCGTCTCCGCGCACACCGTTGGCATCCACCGTCAGCCGTGCCAGCATCTGCTCGAAGCTGCCGCCGTCGTGCGGGTTCCAGTCCAGGCTCTCGAGGTCCTCGGGCGTGAGGCCTTCCTCGGCGAGCATGTTCTTGTCGTACATGATCGCGATCGTGTCGTAGTCCTTGGGGATGCCGTAGCGCGTGCCGTCCTGACCGGACCACAGCTCCTGCAGGCCTTCCTGGAAGTGCTCGGCCGGCAGCTCGTCCAGCGGGCCCAGCCCGTCCAGCGGCGCGATCACTCCCAGCCGCACGAACTCCGGGAAGCGTGCCAGGTGATCGGCGAAGGCGTCCGGGCCGGCCTCCGCCACGAAGCTCGCGGTCAGCTTCGTCCAGTAGTCGTCCCAGCCCAGCTGCGTGACCCGCACGAAGACGTCCGGGTTCTGCTCCATGAACACGTCGATCGCCGCCGAATAGGCGGGCAGCTGCAGGGCGTCCCACAGCCAGTAGTCGATCTCGGTGGCCCCCGCCGGGGCCTGGGCGCCGCCGCAGGAGGCCAGAGCTCCTGCCCCGGCGGCGCCGGCCGCGAGAGCGGCGGAGCCCTGCAGCAGGCGGCGGCGGGACAACGGCCCGGGGCGGGCGGTGCGCGGCGTCGAAGGTCTCTGAATGCTCATCTGGATCGCCTCACTTGATTCCGCTGAAGCCGATGGAGTTGACGATCTTCTTCGCGAACAGCGCGAAGAGGATCAGCATGGGCGCCGCGGCGACCAGGGTCGCGGCCATCAGGCCCGACCAGTCCGGGCCGGTGCCCGGTGCCTGCGCCCGGAAGACCCCCAGCGCCACGGTGAGCACGCGGGACTGATCGGTGTAGGACACCATCAGCGACCAGAAGTACTCGTTCCACGCGGTCATGTAGGTCAGCAGCGCGAGCGTGGCCAGCGGCGCGCTCGACATCGGCAGGACCAGGGTGAAGAACACCCGTACCTTGCTCGCCCCGTCGATCAGGGCCGCCTCCTCCACCTCCGTGGAGATGTTGTTGAAGAACTGCCGCAGGAAGAAGATCGCGAACGAGGAGATGAACAGGGTCGGCAGCATGATGCCCAGCAGTGTGTCCACCAGGCCCAGGTTCTTGATCAGGATGAAGTTGGGCAGCAGGGTGAAGATCTGCGGGATCATCAGCGAGCCCAGGAAGATCAGGAACACCGTCTCGCGTCCGCGCCAGCGCAGGCGCGAGAAGGCGTAGGCCGCCATCGCGCAGGAGAAGGTCTGCACGATGGTCACAGTGGTCGCGACGACCACCGAGTTCAGCAGGTAGCGCCAGAAGTTGATCGAGGCGCCGGAGCCGCCCTGAGCGATCGCGGTCTCCACGTCCTGCATGCCGAAGACGCGCTCGAAACCGCCGGTGTTCAGCCCCACCGGCAACAGGCTGGAGGGATCTGTCGCAAGGGCGTTGTTGCTGGACAGAGCCGTGCGCAGCATCCAGTAGAAGGGGAAGATGGTGATCAGCAGGAAGACCACCATCACCACCCAGGCCAGGATCCTGCCCCAGGGGATGCCGCGCTTCGCGCGGGTAACGGTGCGATCGGCGATCTGCTGGCCGGCCGGGCCGGGCTCGCGGACCTCGTCGGTGACGGGATGGGGTGCTGTGGTCATCGCGGGTCTCCTCTCAGCTCAGGTCCGACTTGCCGGCCCTGGTGAGCCAGTACTGGGTGAAGGTGACGATCATCAGGATCACCAGCAGCGCCACGGACAGCGCCGAGGCATAGCCGAACTGGTACTCCGCGAAGGCGTTCTCGTAGATGTACATCTGCAGCACGCGGGAGGCATCGGCCGGCCCGCCCTGAGTGGTCACCGAGATCGTGTCGAACACCTGGAAGCTGCCGATGATCGTCATGATCAGCACCAGCGCCAGGATCGGCCGCAGCAGCGGCAGGGTGATGCGGCGGAACAGCGTGATCTCCCCGGCACCCTCGGTGCGGGCCGCCTCGTAGAGGTGCCCGGGGATCGCCTGCAGGCCGGCGAACAGCAGCAGGGCGGTGTAGCCCATGTGGCGCCACACGTTCACCAGCGCGACCGTCGGGATCACCCAGGTCTCGCTGGCCCAGAAGGCGATCGGGTCGAAGCCGATCCACTGCAGGAAGAGGTTGAAGATGCCCAGCTGGGTGTCCAGGATCCACAGGAACACGATCGCGGCGACCACATTGGAGACCAGGTACGGGGCCAGCACCAGCGAGCGCAGGATCGTGGACTGGGTCAGGCGCTGCATCAGCACCGCGATCACCAGCGCCACGACCGTCTGCACGCCGATGTTGATCAGCACGTACAGCACGGTCACCTTCAGCGAGTTCCAGAACACCGGATCCGCGAACATCGCCTGGTAGTTCTCGAAGCCGACCCACTGGGGCGGGGTGAGGGTCGTGTACTCCGTGAAGGAGTAGTAGATGCCGGTCAGCAGCGGCCACACCAGGAATGCCAGAAGACCGACGGTGGCGGGCGCGATGAACAGCAGCGCCAGCTTCGTGTCGTCCTTCCGTCTGCGGCGGGGTGGGGCCGACCGCGTCGACGTCGTCGCGGTGGACATGGCTGCCTTCTTTCGTGTCGGGGGTGGGTGAGCGGTCAGTCGTGGGCGGCGGGGGAGACGGCGCCCTCCCGCGTGAGCGAGAACAGCATTCCCTGCTCGGGATCGATCAGGGGCGCGGCGAGACCGGAGCGCAGCAGCACGGCGCCCGGGACCACCACGCCGTCCTGGGCCGCCGCGC
The DNA here is from genome assembly GCA_012799425.1 of Actinomycetales bacterium. Classification (GTDB taxonomy): domain Bacteria; phylum Actinomycetota; class Actinomycetes; order Actinomycetales; family Dermabacteraceae; genus Brachybacterium. The sequence goes on from JAAZLF010000537.1 coordinate 3,777, forward strand.
GGCGCCACCACGGCGGCAGCGACATACCCGTCGGCCCCTCGCCGAGCAGCAGCGGGCGGACCCGGTACCGGGCCTCGGGATCGAGCCCCGGGAAGCGCAGACGGTCATGCTGCGACTGGTCGGAGCGGCCGACGCAGGCGAGGGTGAACAGCGCCCGATCACGCTGCGGGGACACCACGCCGTGCAGCCACAGCACGCTGTCGCCGCGGTCGGCGCGCACCAGATCGCCGGTGAACAGCAGCTCCCGCTGCTCCTTGTACAGGGCGATCCACTCGCGCAGCTCCGCGAGCTCCGCCTCCGTGGCTCGGGCGAGGTCCCATTCGATGCCCAGATGACCGAACAGCGCCGACAGCGCCCGGAAGCCGAGCGTGTGCAGGCGGCCGGTGGTGTGGGAGCGACCGGAGGCGATATGGCTGCCCATCAGCTCGAGCGGGATCAGCTGCGAGGTCCAGCGGTTCATCTGCTGTCGGTCCAGGGGATCGATGCAGTCCGAGACCCAGACGCGGTCGGTGCGCTCGAGCACGCCGAGATCCACCCGCGCCCCGCCCGAGGAGCAGGACTCGATCTCGAGGCCGCGGTGGGCGACCTTCAGCTCGTCCATCAGCCGGTACGTCGCGGCGGTCTGCTCATGGACCGCTGCACGGCCGGTGGCGCGGGTCGCGGATTCCAGCAGGTCGCGGTTGTGGTCCCATTTGATGTACGCGATCTCGCAGCTGTCCAGCACGGTCATCATCTGGTCGCGCACGTGGGCGTACGCCTCTGGGATCGTCAGGTTCAGCACCTGCTGGCTGCGCGAGCGCAGCGGCATGCGGTCCGGGCTCGGCGCCATGATCCACTCGGGATGGGCGCGGGCCACCTCGGAGTCCTCGTTGACCATCTCCGGTTCGAACCAGAGGCCGAACTCCATGCCCAGGCCGCGCACGTGATCCACCAGTGGGGCCAGGCCCTGCGGCCACACCTCGTCGGAGACCACCCAGTCGCCGAGCCCGGAGGTGTCGTCGCGCCGGGAGCCGAACCAGCCGTCGTCGAGCACGAAGCGCTCCACCCCGATCGCCGCGGCGCGGTCGGCCAGATCCTTCAGGCGCGCCAGGTCGTGGTCGAAGTAGACCGCCTCCCAGACGTTCAGCGTGACGGGGCGTCGGGCATCGACGTGGTGGGGGCGCGAACGCAGATGGCGGTGGAAGCGTGAGGCGACCTCATCGAGGCCGTTGCCGTAGGAGGCGTACAGCCATGGCCCCGTGTACTGCTCATCGGGGGCCAGGCGGAGCTCGCCCGGCAGCAGCAGCTCGCCTCCGCCCAGCACGCGCCGGCCGGTGTTGACCTGCTCGGCGAGGTGGCGATGGTTGCCGGAGAAGGCGGTGTGCACGCCCCACACCTCGCCCTCGCGGAAGCCGAAGCCCGACGGCCCGGCGTGGAGCACGTGAGCGGAGTCCGCGCCGGTCCGGCCGCGGCGGTTCTCCCGCAGATGGGTGCCGACGGTGAACTCGCGGCGCTGCGGGGTGCGCTCCTTGACCCAGCGGCCCGCGAAGTCCAGCAGCTCATCCGCATGCGCCGGGACGGGGACGGCGAGGGTCAGCTCGTCGAGCAGGTAGGGGGTCTCGCCGGTGTTGGTGAGCGCGGCACGCTGGCGCAGCAGCCCGGAGGGGAGCAGCTCCAGCTCGACGACGACCGCGAGCCCCAGCTCGGCATCGGCGAGGTCGAAGCGCAGCAGACCCGGGCCCGACTCCGCGTGCGATGCCCCCAGGGGCTGGCCGTCGAGGGCGATCGCCTCGGTGACCAGGCGGGGCGACCAGCCGGAGCCGTCCTCCCGCGCTCCGCTCAGGCCCGGGCGGCCGAGCCAGCCGTCGGCGGCCTGGGGCAGGAGCGCGATCCGCACCGGGACGTCCACCGCGTTCTGGACCACGACGTCCACCGCCGCCTCGCAGACCGCGTCCAGGCCCTCGTCGCCGAGGGGGCCGAGCGCCGCGCCCCAGTGCGTGATCGCGGGGGAGCGGCCGTCGGTGACGTCCACGACCACCGAGACCTCGGCGGCGGTGAGGTGGATGCGGTGAGTCGCCCCCGGGTGGGGTGCGAGAACGGGATGGTGGACGGCGCTCCGGTGCGGCGACATCGACGGCCTCCAGTAAGGGTTCGCGGCATAGGGCGGCGGCCTCGATGCCGACGCCTTATTTACACTATGAAACTAAACGATGTCTCGTCAAGCGCCCGCCCACGGGACGAGACGCCCGGGACCGATACGCTGTGCAGATCCCGACCAGGCCAGGAGCCACAGAATGATCTTCACCCAGTCCTCGAAGCTGCGCGACGTGTGCTACGAGATCCGAGGCCCGGTCCCCGCAGAGGCCGCTCGGATGGAGGCCGAGGGACACAAGATCATCAAGCTCAACATCGGCAACCCCGCGCCCTTCGGCTTCGAGGCGCCCGACGAGCTCCTGGTCGACATGATCAAGAACCTGCCCACCGCGCAGGGCTACTCCGACTCCAAGGGCCTCCCCTCGGCCCGCCGCGCCGTGGCCCAGTACTACCAGACCCGCGGCATGCCCGGAATCGAGCTCGACGACGTCTACCTCGGCAACGGCGTCTCCGAGCTGATCCAGATGGTCTGCCAGGCGCTCGTGGACGACGGCGACGAGGTGCTCGTCCCCCAGCCGGACTACCCGCTGTGGACCGCCTCGGTCTCCCTCGCGGGCGGCCGCGCCGTGCACTACCGCTGCGATGAGGACGAGCACTGGTGGCCCGACGTCAGCGACATCGCCGACAAGGTCACCGAGCGCACCAAGGCGATCGTGGTCATCAACCCCAACAACCCCACCGGGGCGGTCTATCCCGAGCACGTGCTGCGCGACATCGTCGAGGTCGCTCGCAAGCACGGGCTGATGATCCTCGCCGACGAGATCTACGACAAGATCCTCTACGACGACGCCCTCCACACCCCGATCGCGTCGCTCGCCCCCGACCTGCTGTCGATCACCTTCAACGGCCTGTCCAAGGCCTACCGGGTGGCTGGCTTCCGGGCTGGCTGGATGGCGCTGTACGGCCCCAAGGATGACGCCGCGAACTTCATCGAGGGTCTGGACGTGCTGTC